>SCUQ01000526.1 GCA_004297635.1 Rhizorhabdus sp.
GGGATCGAGCGGGGCGACATCCTCCTCATCGGAAAAGTCGATATCGGCTTCGAGCCGCGCCGAGAGCATCAATACCCGCGCCTGCCAACCATCGATCGCGCGGCTGAGCGCGCCGCCCGCGAGCAGCATCGCGTTGCGCCGCTGCGACTCAGTCTCCGCGGCGAGCAGATCGCCCAGCGCCTCGGCTTCGTTCAGATCGATGCGGCCGGTCTCGAAAGCGCGGCGGGTGAACTCCCCCGGCTCGGCGGGGCGCAGGCCGGGCAGCGCGGCAAGGGCGGAGAGCACCGATGCCGTCACCGCGCGGCCGCCATGGAGATGAAGTTCGGCCATGTCCTCGCCGGTTGCGCTGCCCGGCCCCGGCAGCCAGAGAAGCAGGGCGCGATCGAGCGCCCGACCGTCGGCCGGATCGATCAAGGTGCGCAACACCGCATGACGCGGTTCCGGACGCACCCTGCCTGTCAGCCGATCGAGCGCATCTCCTGCCGCGGCGCCGCTGATCCGGACGACCGCCACCCCGGCGGGCGGCGCGCCGCTCGACAGGGCGAAGATCGTCGCGGAGGAGAGGCCGCTATTTTCCGCCGCCGCCGGCACGGCTCATCTGATCGAACATGGTGCGCCACAGGTTCATGCCCGCCTCGCCCATCGGCATCCAGTTGCGCATCATCGCCTCGACCGAATCCGGTGTGATCCCGTCGTCGATCATCTTCTTCATTTTCTCGGTATAGGCCTCATGAACGCTCGACATGTCGGGCAGGCCCATGAAACGCCGCGCCTCTTCCGGCGTGCAATCAACATCGACCGTGACCTTCATGCCCGCCTCCAGAACCGTTGAAACGTCGGACCTTATGGCTAGAGTCTCGCCGAGCCCAGGTCCATGACAAAAGCGATCCTCCTTTCGCCCATCGGGCCCATCCTCCTCGACGGAGACGCCAGACGACTGGATTCGGTCACGATCCTGCCGGGCGAAGCGCCAGACGGGATCGGCACGCCGATGGCGGGATCGCTGCTCGAAGAAGCGGGCTTCCAGCTCACCGCCTATTTCGCCGGGCGGCTCGACGATTTCGATCTGCCACTCGCCCCGCCGCCACGCCGCGCGGGCAGGCACTGCGCGCGGCGATCGTCGCGATCCCGATCGGCGAGACACTGAGCTATGGCGCCCTCGCGCGGACCGCCGGTTCGGCGCCGCGCGCCATCGGCCAGGCCTGCGCGCGCAATCCCTTTCCCATCATCGTTCCCTGCCATCGCGTGGTAGGCAGCGGCGGCGCGATCGGCCATTATTCGGGCGGACGCGGAATCATCACCAAAACATGGTTGCTGGACCATGAGCGAAGAGGAGGCCTTTTGTGAAAAGCTATACCGAAATCCACACCTTCGGCGGCGGCGAGGAGCAATTCGTGGCCTATACCTCGCAGCCCCTGTCGGCGCCCAAGGCGGCGATCATCGTCATCCAGGAGATTTTCGGGGTCAACGAGGGTATAAGGATCAAGTGCGATGAATGGGCGGAGAAGGGCTATCTCGCGATCGCGCCCGACCTGTTCTGGCGGATCCGCCCCGGCATCGAGCTCGATGCCGACAAGCCAGAGGAGCTTCAGGAGGCATTCGGCCTGTTCGGCAAGTTCGACCAGGAAGCGGGCATCCGCGACATTGAATCGACGATCCGCGAAGCCCGCGCGATGGTCGGTGGCGGCAAGGTCGGCGCGGTCGGCTACTGCCTGGGCGGCCGGCTCGCCTATATGACCGCCGCGCGCACCGACATCAACGCGAGCGTGGGCTATTATGGCGTCGGCATCGACGGGCTGCTCGGCGAAAGCCACGCCATCGCCCATCCGCTGGCACTGCATATCGCCGGCGATGACGGCTTCGTGCCGCAGGATGTGCAGGACAAGATGCACGCCGGATTGGACGATCATCCCAAGGTGACATTGTGGGACTATCCGGGGGTCGACCATGGCTTCGCGACGACGATGGGCAATCGCCGCGTCGATGGCGCCGCCAGGCTGGCCGATAGCCGGACCGAAGCTTTCTTCGCCCAGCATCTCGCCTGATCGCGATGCCGGACGACCGGCGCGTCGGCCGCCAGATCGGCGGCCCGGCGGCATGTCGACCGGCAGGATCAGCCAAATAGAAAAGGCCCGCCAGAGCGGGCCTTTTCGCTTATCAGGACAGGCTGCGTGCGGTCAGGCGGCCTGAAGCCCGAGCGACGGCATCCGCCGACGACCGCGCAGCACCGCGCCGATCAGCCCGAAACCGAGGATCAGCATGCCCCAGGTCGAAGGCTCGGGCGCCACGACCACGCCCGATCCGCTGCCGATGCTCGACAGGTCGCCCTGGAAATAATTGTTGTGGATCTCGCCATTGGCGTTCTGGACGACATTGTTGCCGACCACCGAGCCATCGATATTGCCGCTGTTGCCGCCGGTGATGTCAGCGAAGACGCCGAGGATCGAGCCGGAGAACTGACGGCCAATATTGACGCTGGTCGCTTCGTAGAAGTTGAACAACACCCGCTCGTCATTAGCGAAGGTGTTGAAATTACGATTGAAATTAAGGTTGGTACCGGCAACGTTGATCACCAGCGTGGCATTGCTCGGCAAGGTGACGAGCAGCTGCTGGTTGTTGCTCGCGCCCTGGAAATCAGCCGCCGACCAGTTGAGCACCTGCAGGCCCGAACCCGTGACGTTGATCGTCTGGTTGTTGCTGTCACCGCCGACGGTCACGCCACCGGTATTGGCGAGCGCGGCCAGATTGGAGCTGAGGCCGGTCAGCGAGGCCTTGATGTCATTCGCCTGGCTCACCAGCGTATTGGTGAAGCTCGGGCCGAGATCGGTGAAGGTCGTGTTGTTCGCGAAGGCGGTCGAGGTGCCGCCATAATCGACCGTCTTCGGATTGCCGTTCATGTTGAAATTGCCGCTGACATTGCCGCCGACATCGACGCCACCCGCCAAATTGATGTTGGCGCCGCTGAGATTGGCATTGCCGGCAACCGTCAACGCCGCGGTGCCATAGGTAGACGCCGGGGTGTTGTTACCGAGGATGTTCATATTGTTGCTGGTGAAGTTACCGCCCACCAGCACGCGACCGTCGACATGGTTCGACGATGTGAAGTTGTTGAACGAGATGACGTTCCATTCCTGCAGCGCGGCGATCCCCGTCGAGACCGACTGGCCGACGAGCGCGGCGGAAGCGGGCATGGCACCGGCCATGGCGATCAGCCCGGCAACGGCAAGCGGAAAGGCACGGAACATACGCATCACATTACCCCACAGGCATCGGCGTCCTTGGCCTAACGCGGCCACACATCGACGCTATATCCATGCCTCCATAACAAAGTTCGCAGCATTTATCCAGTATTTATCGAACAAAATCCATAGATTGCCCGAAGCGGGTCATACCGTGACTGTAAAAAATCCCGACACATAATGTCGCTGATGAACAGGACCATATAATCATCAAGTATATCTGGAAATCCGACAGTATAGATTCGTAAAAGATTGTTACATCCCTGCCGCGCGCCCGCGCATGACGCGACGCTTCCGCCGGCCCAAAAAAGGCCGCAGCGGCGCGAATCATCGCGGTCTTGGCGTCAGACGATCAGCGGCCAGATCTGGTGCGCGCCTTCCCAGACCATCTTGAGCGCGACATAGAGAATCACGATCAGGCCGACATAGGCGATCCAGCGATAGCGCTCGATATAGCGGGCGATGAAATTGGCGGCGATGCCCATCAGCGCAACCGACAGGAGCAACCCGATGACGAGAATGCCGGGATGTTCGCGCGCGGCGCCGGCGACGGCCAGGACATTGTCCAG
>SCUQ01000635.1 GCA_004297635.1 Rhizorhabdus sp.
CGTGTGCTCTTCCGATCTGCGATCCTGACCTTCAGGTCGATCAGCGAATGGCGCGACAGCTGCTCGAGCATATGATCGAGAAAGCCGATGCCGGTTTCCACCTCATAGGTGCCGGTACCATCGAGATTCAGCTCGACCGAAATGTCGGTTTCGCTGGTCTTGCGCGTGATCGATGCGGTCCTCATCGTCCGTCCCCTCGCCTGTGGCAAAAGGTCCACAGGAGTCGGCGCCGCTATAACGAGGTTGCGCCGCGCTGCAACGCGCGACTTGACCCGGCGGGGTCCTGCGTCCATTCCCGGCGCCATGAGCGATCAAGCGCCCGACAGCCTGATTCCCTATGACGAGATCGTCCAGGAGGCGCTTCGCGCCGTCGTGGGCCGCGTGCTCGGCGAGGTCGAGAAGGCCGGCGGCCTGCCGGGCGAGCATCATTTCTACATCACCTTCAAGACCCAGGGCCAGGGCGTCGACATTCCCCGCCATCTGGTCGAGCGCTTCCCCGACGAGATGACGATCGTCATCCAGAACCGCTATTGGGACCTGAAGGTCAATCCCGACGGGTTCGAAGTCGGCCTGTCGTTCAACCAGGTCCCGGCCAAGCTGATCATCCCCTTCGCCGCGGTGACGGGATTCGTCGATCCCGCAGTCAATTTCGCGCTCCAGTTCCAGGCGCAGATCGACGATGACGGCGAGGATAGCGGCCATGGATCGGCCGGCAACGACGTCCCCGGTGAGCCGATGGTGGCTCCGGTCGACGACGGATCGAACGTCGTCTCCGTGGATTTCACCCGGAAGAAATAGGCGCCCGGGAGACCGCACCATGCTGGGAGACCCCACCATGTACGTCGCGACCATGGTCATCCCGGTCCCCACCGAAAAGATGGACGCCTATCGCCGCTGGGCCGAACGCAGCGCGCGGATCTTCCGCGATTATGGCTGCATCGAGATCATCGAGGCCGAGGGCGACATGGTGCCGCGCGGCCGGATTACCGATTTCTGGCGGGCGGTCGATGCCCGCGAGGGCGAGACGATCGTCATCGCCTGGCAGCTCTGGCCGTCGAAAGCGGCGCTGGCCGAGGCCGAGGAGCGGATGCACGCCGATGCCGTGCTCGACAGCGACGACGAGATTCCCTTCGATGCGAGCCGGCTGATCCTGGGATGTTTCGAAC
>SCUQ01000527.1 GCA_004297635.1 Rhizorhabdus sp.
GATCCTGCTCGAACCGTCCGACATCGCCGATGTGCGGATGCGCATCTTCAACGCCGATGGCGGCGAGGTCGAGGCGTGCGGCAACGCCACCCGCTGCGTCGTCAGCCTGCTGGGCGGCGCGGCCAGGATCGAAAGCCTTGGCGGGATGCTGGAAGGCACCAGCATCGGCGATCAGGTTTCGGTCGACCTGGGCGAGCCGCGCTTCGACTGGGACGCGATCCCGCTGGCTTATGCGATGGACACGCGATCGATGCCGGTCGGCTGGGAAGCGCTGGAAGCGCCGGCAGCGGTCAATGTCGGCAATCCGCACGTCATTTTCTTCGTGCCCGAAACCGACCGGGTCGAACTCGACCGGCTCGGCCCGCTGATCGAGACAGACCCGCTGTTCCCCGCGCGGATCAACGTCAATGTCGCGACGGTCGACGACCGCGCGAATATCCGCCTGCGCGTATGGGAGCGCGGCGTGGGCCTGACCGACGCCTGCGGCACCGGTGCCTGCGCCACCGCCGTCGCGGCGATCCGTGCCGGGCTGGCCGATGCGCCGGTGACGGTCACGCTGCCCGGCGGCGCGCTGACGATCGACTGGGCACCGGGCAGACCAATCACCATGACCGGCCCCGCCACCCATGTCTTCACCGGCGAGACCGAGCTGGGCGCCCTGTGATGTCCGGCCCCGAGTTGATCACCCTCGGCTGCCGGCTGAACATCGCCGAGAGCGAGGCGATGCGCACCGCGGCCGCCCAGGCCGATGACCTGATCATCGTCAACAGCTGCGCGGTCACGGCCGAGGCGGTCAAACAGGCGCGCAAGGCGATCCGCCAGGCCGCGAAGCGCCGCCCCGACGCCCGGATCGTCGTCACCGGCTGCGCGGCGCACACCGATGCGGCCGGGTTCGCGGCGATGCCCGAGGTCGCCCGCGTGATCGGCAATGCCGAAAAGAGCCGGCCCGACCTGCTGTCCTTCGCGCCGGCCGGTGCCGCCGATATCCATGTTTCCGACATCATGGCGGTGCGCGAGACCGCGCCCCACATGGCCCACGCCTTTAGCGGCCCATTCTCCAAACAATCCCGCGCCTTTGTCGAGGTGCAGAATGGCTGCGACCATCGCTGCACCTTCTGCGTGATTCCCTATGGCCGCGGCAACAGCCGCTCGGTCCCTGCCGGGGCGGTGATCGACCGGATCCGGGCGCTGGTCGATGAAGGCCATCAGGAAGTGGTGCTGACCGGCGTCGACCTGACCAGCTACGGCCCCGATCTGCCCGGCAGCCCGACGCTCGGCCAGCTTGTCGAGCGGATCCTGATCCATGTGCCCGGCCTTGCGCGGCTGCGGCTGTCGTCACTCGACTCGGTCGAGATCGACGACCGCCTGTTCGCGCTGCTGACCCAGGAGCAGCGGGTCATGCCGCACCTCCATCTGTCGCTGCAGGCGGGCGACGACATGATCCTGAAGCGGATGAAGCGCCGCCACAGCCGCGCCGATGCCGTGGCGATCGTCGCGCGGCTGAAGGCGGCCCGGCCCGACATCGCGATCGGCGCCGATCTGATCGCGGGCTTCCCGACCGAGGACGAGGCGATGGCGGCGAACAGCGCCGCACTGATCGACGATTGCGACATCGTCTTCGGCCATGTCTTCCCCTATTCGCCGCGCGCCGGCACCCCCGCCGCGCGCATGCCGCAGCTCGACCGGGCAACGATCCGCCGCCGCGCCGCCGCGTTGCGGGCACGCGCCGAGGCCCGCCGCGCGGCCTGGCTTGCGACGCTTGTCGGCACCCGGCAGGCGGTGCTCGCCGAACGTGGCGGCACCGGGCATGCGCCCAATTTCGCCGCTGTGCGTTTCGAGGGCGACGCGCCCGCACCGGGCATGATCGCGGACATCTTCATCACCGGCCTCGACGATATGGGCCTTATCGGCAGGATTGCATGAGCGAAACGCGATGGCACGACAAGCTGCTCGGAGGATTCCGCAAGACCTCCGACCGGCTGGGCGAAAATCTGACGGGACTGTGGGGCAAGGCCGCACTCGACAAGGCCACGCTCGACGAAATCGAGGAGGCGCTGATCGCTTCCGATCTCGGCCCCGCCACCGCCGCCCGCATCCGGGCAAGGCTCGACGGCGAGATGTTCGACAAGGGCCTCGACGAGACGAAGCTGCGCGAGATCGTCGCGCAGGAGATCGAGAAGGTGCTGACCCCGGTCGCCAAGCCACTGGAGATCGAGGCCTTTCCGCGCCCGCAGGTCATCCTGGTGATCGGCGTCAACGGGTCCGGCAAGACGACGACGATCGCCAAGCTCGCCCATATGCTCAAGGAGCAGGATTATGCGGTGATGCTGGTCGCGGGCGACACGTTCCGCGCGGCCGCGATCGGCCAGCTGAAGGTCTGGGCCGATCGGATCGGCGTACCGATCATCAGCGGTGCCGAGGGCGGGGACGCCGCCGGCCTGGTGTTCGAAGGGGTCAAGCAGGGTACCGAGAAGGGAATCGACGTGCTGATCGTCGATACCGCCGGTCGTCTGCAGAACAAGACTGGCCTGATGGACGAACTGTCGAAGATCAGACGGGTGCTCGGCCGTCTGAACCCGGCGGCGCCGCATGACGTTCTGCTCGTGCTGGATGCCACCACCGGGCAGAATGCGCTGAACCAGATCGAGATTTTCAAGGAAACGGCGGGCGTGACCGGCCTGATCATGACCAAGCTGGACGGCACCGCGCGTGGCGGCGTGCTGGTCGCGGCGGCCGAGCGCACCGGCATGCCGGTGCACGCGATCGGGCTGGGCGAAGGGGTCGACGATCTCAAGCCGTTCGACCCGGCCGAGGTCGCGCGGGCGATCGCGGGCCTTGAGAGGATATCCAGATGAGCGACGTTGCGTCGAAGCCCTCGGAACCCGCCGCCGGTATCAAGCTGGCGATCGATCTCGGCCCGCTGCTCGTCTATCTGGTCGCCTATTGGCTGACCAAGAATGTGGTGCTGTCGACCGGCATCTTCATGGTCGCCACCTTTGCCGCCATCGCCGCCTCCTGGATCACGGTCCGCAGGGTCTCGGCCATGCTGCTCTTCTCGGGGGCCATGGTGCTGGTGTTCGGCGGGCTGACCGTCTGGCTGCACGACGCGACCTTCATCAAGATGAAGCCGACCGCTTATTATCTGATGGTCGCCGCCATCCTGGGCTTCGGCCTGCTCACCGACCGCCCGACGCTCAAGCTCGTGCTCGGCCAGGCCTATCCCGGCCTCACCGATCTCGGTTGGACCAAGCTGACCCGCAACTGGTGCCTGTTCTTCGTCGCGATGGCCGTGGCGAACGAAGCGGTGTGGCGCTCGACCAGCATGGAATTCTGGCTCGGCTATAAATTATGGGGGGCGATGCCCGCGACGATATTGTTCGCGCTGGCCAATGTGCCGATGCTGATGAAGCACGGGCTCACGACCGAAAAGGCCGAGGACGCCGCCCTGCCGCCGCAGGGATGATCGCACCCAGCCTTCCCGGTAGTAAATCACTGAAATTCATCGAACTTTCATAGAAGTGTCACGCCCGGCTTACTTCGCGTTTACCAAGCGGGGCCTATGGCTCCGGTCGAGGGAGCCCGATGATGAGCCGCCACGTCGCGATAACCACCGGCCCGACGCAGGACGAAGCGTTGCAGGCGGCAATGACCACCCAGCGGATCGCCGCCGACGCCGGCCTGCGTGAGGTGATCGCCCGCTTCCGGGCACAGCCCGAGCTGGAGGCGCTGCCCGTCACGGACGCGCACGGCCGCCCGCTCGGCGCCGTCCTCGAACGCGATATCCGCCGGCTGCTGCTCAACCCGTTCGGCCATGCGCTGCTCGACAACCGCAGCCTGTATCGTCAGCTCGACGGCTTCGTCAGCAAGGTGCCGGTCGCCGAGCTCGACGCCGGACTCGCCCGTTTCTTCGCGCTGATCTCGGCAGATGGCGGGCATGACGCGCTGATCCTGACCGAGGCGGGGCGCTTTCGCGGTGCCGTCAGCGGCCGGACGCTGCTGCGCATGGCGGCGGACCGCGAGGCGGCGGTGGCGGCGCGTCGGGCCCGGCGACTGATCAGAATCGGGGAGGCATCGGCGGCGATGCGGACCGAGGCGGCGCTGATGTCCCGCGAGATAGCGGGCGCATCGGACCAGCTCCAGGACGCAGCGCGGACGATGCACGCCCAGGCGGGCGATGCCGGTGCCAAGGGCCTGTCGGTGATGGCGGCAGCGGCGCAGGCCGCCGACAATGTCAGCGAGATCGCGACACAGGGGGGCCAGCTGGTCGCCGAGCTGGAGGGTCTCGGCCGCGAGGTCGCCCAGGCGCGCAGCTCGACCGCACGGGTCGGCGCGCTGATCGAAGAGGGCGGCATCCGCGCCCGCCAGCTCGAACAGACCACGCGCGAGATCGGCGAGGTCGTCGCCACGATCGACAGCATCGCCCGGCGGATCAACCTGCTGGCGCTCAACGCGACGATCGAGGCGGCCCGCGCCGGCGATGCAGGCCGCGGCTTCGCGATCGTTGCCGCCGAGGTGAAGGCGCTCGCCCAGCAGACCCGCGACGCCGCGCGCAAGATCGATACCCGCATCATCGGCGTGCAGGCCGGGGTGGGCAGCGTCGCCGCCGGCCAGGCCGGTATCGAAACCGCCATCGCCGCGCTCGACGGCCTTGCTTCGACGATCGACGCGACCGTGACGCGCAACCGCGCCGCGGGCGAGCGGATCAGCACCAATGTCCGCGAAGCCGCCGGCGCCAACGATCACATTCGCGAACAGGCCGGCGAGATAGGCGCCACCGCCGCCAGCGCGGCCGAAGGCTCTCAATCGGTCATGGGTATCGCGCGGTCGCTGACGGTGGGCGCCGATCGCCTGCAACGGCGCCTCGCCCGTTTCCTGCAGGAGATCGAGACCGCCTGACCTTTTCCCCGCGTGGCGGCGGGCGGCGGCCGCTACGCCGCCATTTGCGCCAGATCGCCCTTTGCGATCGGATCGCCCTCGATGTTCCGTGACACGAAGTCCCAGTTCACGACCTTACCGAGCACCTCCGCTGCGAATTTCGGCCGCGCGTTGCGATAATCGATATAATAGGCATGTTCCCACACATCGAGCGTCAGCAGCGGCTTGATGCCGTCATGGCCGAGCGGCGTTTCGCCATCATGGAGCGACATGATCTTCAGCGCGTCGCCCGCCAGAACCAGCCATGCCCAGCCGCTACCGAAATGACCCGTTGCCTCCTGACCCATTTTCTCGACCAGTGCTTCCCGGCTGCCAAAGCTGGCATCGATCAGCTTGGCTAGCTGGTCGGAGGGGCGGGTCGCGCCTTCCGGAGCGAGGCACTGCCAGAAGAAATCGTGGTTCCAGATCTGCCCGGCATTGTTGAGCAGCGGCTTGTCTCCCTGATCGCGGGCGAGGTCGATCACCTCGACCAGCGATTTGCCCGCCAGTCCCTTCTCGTCGATCCAGCCGTTGACCTTGTCCACATAGGCCTTGTGGTGCTTGCCATGATGATAATCGAAGCTCTCGGCGGACAGGACGGGCTCGAGCGCGGCCTTGTCGAACGGCAGGGGAGGAAGCGTAAACGCCATGGGGGAAACTCCATTTCCATGATTGCGGGGATGCCGCGTCAACGAAGCGAAGCGGCCGAGGCTCCGCAAGAAATCGGCAACCGTCGCATTTCCGGCGCGCGGCATCGCGGCTGGCTGGGCACGTCCGCGCGGAAGGGAGATGGCGTCCGCATCATATCATGTGACAAATCGCGTCCGGATTCTTAATGTACCGGCCAGAAGCGGGCCGCACGCTCAAGGGGGCGGACGCAACTGCAGGGGAACGCCATGGATAAATTCTTCAGCAATCTGCACCTGGTGCTGGTGGTCGGGCTGGTCGCGGCGATCGCGTTGATCGCTTATGTTCACCCCGATCAGACGCTGGTCGTCAATTATGTGCTGCGCTGGCTGCACGTGTTCTTCGGAATCACCTGGATCGGCCTGCTCTATTATTTCAACTTCGTGCAGATCCCGACGATGCCGGCGGTGCCCGCCGATCTGAAGCCGGGCGTGACCAAATATATCGCCCCGAAGGCGCTGTTCTTCTTCCGCTGGGGTGCGGCCTTCACCGTCCTCACCGGTCTCGCCGTCGCGCATGTCACCGGCTATCTGGTGCCCGCGCTGATGCTTTCGGCCGATTATCGCCTGATCGGGATCGGCATGTGGCTGGCGCTGATCATGGCGTTCAACGTGTGGTTCCTGATCTGGCCGGCGCAGAAGAAGGCACTGGGCCTGGTCGAGGCCGACGCCGATACCAAGGCGAAGGCGGCACGCACCGCGATGATCTTCTCGCGGACCAACACGCTGCTCTCGATCCCGATGCTCTACGCGATGACCAACGC
>SCUQ01000528.1 GCA_004297635.1 Rhizorhabdus sp.
GCTCTTCCGATCTGCAGCATGACGGCTATCTGGCGCGCTACATGAAGACCGGCGAGCGCCGCATCATCGGCATCGGCCGTACCGTGATCGGGCAGAGGAAGGACGGTTCGACCTTCCCGATGGAATTGTCGGTGGGCGAGGCGCAGGGCGACGGCGAGCCGGTCTTCACCGGCTTCGTGCGCGACATGACCGAGAAGCAGAAAAGCGACGAGAGGATCGAGGAGCTGCGGTCCGGCCTGGTGCACGCGGCCAGGGTCAGCGCGATGGGGACGATGGCATCGACGCTCGCGCATGAACTCAACCAGCCGATCACCGCGGTGATGAACTATGTCGAGACCGCCCATGATCTGCTCGCGGAGCCGAGCCCCGACGATCTGGCCGTCGTCCGCGAGGCGCTGGCCGAAACGGCGGCGGAGGCGATGCGCGCCGGGCAGATCGTACGCCGCCTGCGCGATTTCGTCGCGCGGGGAGAGACCGAGAAGACGGTGGAGGAGCTGCCCTCCGTGATCGACGAGGCATCGAAGCTCGCGCTGATCGGGGCCCGCGAAAAGGGGATCGATGTCAGCTTCGATCTCGACCCGGCGGCAACCCCGGTCTTCGTGGACCGCATCCAGATACAGCAGGTTCTCATCAATCTGATCCGCAACGCCATCGAGGCGATGGCGGAATGCCACGAACGCCGGCTGGCGGTGACAAGCAGGCTGGACAATACGGATATGGTACGGGTGACGGTGGCCGACACGGGAACCGGGATCGCGCCCGAGATCGCACCCGGATTGTTCCGGGCTTTCAACAGCACCAAATCGGAGGGAATGGGGCTGGGCCTTTCGATCTGCAGGACTATAGTCGAGGCGAATGGCGGCCGGATCTGGTTCGAGCCCGGCCCCGACGGCGGGACCAGATTCCATTTCACCCTCGTAAGAATCGAACCGGAGAAGGACGATGTCTGACAAACGCCTGGTTCATATCGTCGACGACGAAGACTCGATACGCCGCTCGGCGAAATTCATGCTGACGACCTCCGGCTTCGCGGTCGAGACCTGGGAATCGGGCGCTGCCTTCCTGAAGGAGGTCCGTCACGTCGAAACGGGCTGCATCCTGCTTGATGTGCGCATGCCCGAGATGGACGGGCTGGAGGTGCAGCAGACGCTGAACGAGCGCGGCGTGACGATGCCGGTCATCATCCTGACCGGCCATGGCGACGTTTCGATCGCGGTGCGCGCCATGAAGGCCGGCGCGGTCGATTTCATCGAGAAGCCGTTCGAGAAGGCGGTGCTGCTTGCGGCTATCGATGCCGCCTATGCGCGTATCGAGGAGCGGGGCGACAAGGAAGCGCGCAGCGGCGAGGCCCAGATCATGCTCGGCAAGCTGACCGCCAGGGAACGCGAGGTTCTCGATGGGCTTGCGCGCGGCTTTCCCAACAAGACGATCGCCTATGACCTGGGCATTTCGGCGCGCACGGTCGAGGTCCACCGGGCCAATCTCATGTCGAAGCTTGGCGTCCGCAATCTTTCGGATGCGCTGCGGATCGCCTTTGCGGCGGGGATGGGCGCCTAGGTACAGTTACCGATATGGCCGGCAAGCCGCGGCGCATATCGTCGTGACCGGGATTTTGGAGCACATGGGTCCGTCTGCATCAGACCCGCGCTTCAGCCCTTTGCTCTGCCGCGGTGTCGGCGCCGGCAGATGGTTGGATCTGCGTCGACATCGCTCAAGGGAGACCGCCATGACCGATCGACCCCAGCAGCCTGCGTTACCGGATCAGCAGGCCGCGATGATGCCGCTGTTCTGGCTGTGGGAAATGCCGTTCATCGTCGCAAGCCGCTGCCTGGGGCTGATGATCGACGGCATGGCGATGATGGCGCAGCATCACCACGCGGCCTTTCACGCGAACCATGATCAGTTGATCGTCCCGCCGGAGATCGAGGTCGACAGCGAGCAGTGCCTGTTCGCCTGACGGCACATCGCCGACCCCGCGCTATCCCTGCGGGGATTGCTCC
>SCUQ01000529.1 GCA_004297635.1 Rhizorhabdus sp.
GCTCTTCCGATCTTCCACGTCCGCCTCGCCGAAGCGCGCCACCACATCGGGATCGAAGCCGGCAAAGGCGGCGCGAAATGCCTCACGCTTGCGCAGGATGACGATCCAAGAGAGCCCCGCCTGGAAACCCTCCAGCATCAGCATTTCCCACAACATGCGGGGATCGCGCTGCGGCACGCCCCATTCGCTGTCATGATAGGCGGACATCAGCGGGTCATTGTCCGCCCAGCCGCAACGTACGAGCGGGCTCATGCCGCCGCCCTGCCCAACAGGCGCAAGGTCGCCGGGTCGCGGCGTCCGTCGAACCAGCGGTCGAGCGCGGCGGCAAACAGACGCTCGCCGCTCGCCTCTTCGAAAAGGGTCAGGGAGGACCGGAGCTTCAGCGCATCGACATCCCCGAATATCGCCTCGACGCTGCTGCCCGCATCAAGGTCCTGCAGCGCCTCCACGCAGACGCGCAGTCGCGCTCCCAACAGCGGATGAGCAAGATAGGCACGCGCTTCGTCGAGGGAGCGGATCGCATAGAGCTGCGCCATCGCGCTGCGACCAAGCCCGGCGAACTGGGGAAAGATGAACCACATCCAGTGGCTCCGCTTCCGAGCGCGGCGAATTTCCGCCAGCGCGACCTCATGGCTGGCCTCCTGCGCCACGACGAATCGATCGAGATCGAAGACGTCGCCCATCACCGCTTCTGTCGCTTCGTCCACTGCCCACATGCCTTTGAATAGCTCCCGAACATGACAGGACATGTCATAGAACAAAGCAGGAACTTTTCAAGGGGCGGGTGCGCGACGACGCGCGTTCCAGCAATCAGCCGCTGCGGTCGCCATTGGCGGCATCGCCGCGCTGGCCGGCCCGGCGGGTTTCGCCGGCCCGCGTGTCGATAACGAAGCGACTCAACTCATGCCACGCTTCGGACGTAGGTTGCGTTGGCCGGAATCGATCCGGCGCACGGGTACGCTCGTGCATCCTGCCTCCCTTCTGTCCTCGCCCCCTGTTGAGAGGCCTGAACACCTAAGGCGCGCGACCATGGCCGCGCGAAGAAAGGCTACGATAATTCAGGCGAAAACCCTAAGGGAATTTCAACGGCTCCGCGCGGCGCGCATCTTGCCATATTTGGTGGTGCGGGTCCCGGGCTTTCCGCTGCTCGCATGGCCGCGCACAGGCGCGCGATGCTCGTCCACCGGCAGGCCGAGCTCTTCCTGCTCAAGCTTGCGGATCTCATCGCGCAGACGGCCGGCTTCCTCGAACTCCAGGTCCGCTGCGGCTGCCCGCATTTTGCCTTCCAGTTCCTCGATATAGGCGCGCAGATTATGGCCCACCATATGCGGCCGGTCCTCGATGCCGATATCGACCGTAACCTGATCCCGCGACGCGAGATGACCCACGATGTCGGTGATGTTCCGGCGGATCGTCTCGGGCGTTATGCCATGCTCGCGATTATAGGCTTCCTGTTTCTCGCGGCGGCGCGATGTCTCGGCCATGGCCCGTTCCATCGAACCGGTGACGCGATCGGCATAGAGGATCACCCGCCCGTCGACGTTCCGCGCGGCGCGCCCGATCGTCTGGATCAGCGAGGTTTCCGAGCGGAGAAAGCCCTCCTTGTCGGCATCGAGGATCGCCACCAGGCCGCATTCGGGAATGTCGAGCCCCTCGCGCAGCAGGTTGATGCCGACGAGGATGTCGTAGACGCCCAGCCGCAGATCGCGGATCAGCTCGATACGCTCCAGCGTCTCCACGTCCGAATGCATGTAGCGGACCTTGAGCCCGGCCTCATGCATATATTCGGTCAGATCCTCTGCCATCCGCTTGGTCAGGGTCGTGACGAGCGTGCGATAGCCCATCTTCGCCGTTTCGCGCGCCTCATAGACGAGGTCGTCGACCTGGCTTTCGATCGGACGGACGTCGATCGGCGGATCGATCAGCCCGGTCGGGCGGATCACCTGCTCGGTAAAGACGCCGCCGGTCTGCTCCATTTCCCAGCTGCCCGGTGTCGCCGAGACATAAACGGTCTGCGGACGCATGACATCCCATTCGGCAAATCGCAGCGGGCGATTGTCGATGCACGACGGCAGGCGGAATCCATATTCGGCGAGCGTGATCTTGCGCCGATGGTCGCCGCGCGACATGCCGTTGACCTGTCCGATCGTCTGATGGCTCTCATCGACGAACAACAGCGCGTTTTCTGGCAGATACTCGAACAGGGTCGGCGGCGGTTCGCCGGGGAGGCGCCCGGTCAGGAAGCGCGAATAATTCTCGATGCCGGCGCAGCTGCCGGTGGCCGCGATCATCTCCAGATCGAAATTGGTGCGCTGCTCAAGCCGCTGCGCCTCCAGCAGCCGGCCCTCGATCTGCAATTCCTTCAGCCGCTCGGTCAGCTCGAAGCGGATCGCCTCCATCGCCTGCTTCATCGTCGGCCCCGGGGTGACGTAATGCGAATTGGCGAAGACGCGGACATAGTCGAGGCTGGCCGCCTTCTTGCCGGTCAGCGGATCGAACTCGACGATTTCCTCGATCTCGTCGCCGAAGAAGGCGATCCGCCAGGCGCTGTCCTCATAATGCGACGGGAAGATTTCCAGATTGTCGCCGCGCACCCGGAAATTGCCGCGCGCGAAGGCGGCATCGTTGCGCTTGTACTGGAGCGCGACGAGTTTCCTGATGATCTCACGCTGATCGACCGTCTGGCCCTTCTTCAGATCAAAGATCATCGCAGAATAGGTTTCGACCGAACCGATACCATAAAGGCACGACACCGACGCGACGATCAGAACATCATCCCGCTCGAGCAGCGACCGGGTGGCCGAATGGCGCATCCGATCGATCGCCTCGTTCACCGAGCTTTCCTTCTCGATATAGGTGTCGGAGCGCGGCACATAGGCTTCAG
>SCUQ01000530.1 GCA_004297635.1 Rhizorhabdus sp.
GATCCGCCTTCGCGCGGACCGACATTCTTCATGTCGGCGATCGGCGAGTCGATCAGCTTGTCATAGGGGTCGCCCAGCGGCATCCGCCACAGCTTGTCCCCGACATCGCTTCCGGCGGCGAGCAGCTGCCCGGCCAGTTCGTCGTCATTGGCGAACATCCCGCCATATTCGAAACCTAGCGATATGATCATCGCGCCGGTAAGCGTGGCAAGATCCACGATGGTCTTTGGTTTGTGCGTCTTCTGGACCCAGGTCAGCGCATCGCACAGGACGAGGCGACCTTCGGCGTCGGTGTTGATCACCTCGATCGTCTGCCCCGACATGGACGTTACGACGTCACCCGGCCGCTGGGCGTTGCCGTCGGGCATGTTCTCGACCAGTCCGCAGACCCCGATGACGTGCGCCTTCGCCTTGCGCAGCGCGAGCGCCTTCATCGCTCCCGCGACCGCGCCGGCGCCGCCCATGTCCCACTTCATGTCTTCCATGCCGGCCGGCGGCTTGAGCGAGATGCCGCCGGTATCGAAGGTTACGCCCTTGCCGACAAAGGCGATCGGCGGCTCGCTGTCATTGCCGGTACCGTTCCACGTCATGACCAGCAGTTGCGCCGGCCGGACCGAACCCTGCGCGACACCGAGCAGTGCGCCCATGCCGAGCTTCGCCATCGCCTCCGGATCGAGCACCTCGATCTTCACGCCGAGAGCGGCAAGCGGCCGGCAGCGTTCGACGAAACTCTCGGGATAGAGGATATTGGCCGGCTCCGTGATCAGCGTGCGGGTGAACATCACACCCTCGGCCACCGCCTCGCGATCCGCCCACAGGGTCGGCGCGTCGGCGCCGCCGCCGACGATCACGATCTCTTCCAGCGAAGGCCGCTGCTTGGCGTCGAGCTTTGTGCGGTAGATATCATGCCGCCAGCCGCGCAGCACCGCACCGAATGCAAGGTGCGCCGCCGCCTCGGCCGGCTTGTCGCCGGCCACGGCGCTGATATCGACGACAAGCGTCTTCTCGCCGGACGTCAGCAATTTGGCCACGAGCGCGGCGCCGGCCCGCTCGAAATCGCTCTTGGCGCCGATCCCAGCAAGCAGCAGCCGCCGATGGGCGGCATCGGTCTCGCCGTAAAATTCCACGACCGCGCCCTTCTCACCGTCGAAGCGGCTCGCCTGGGCAGCGGCGCGCGCCAGCGCCTGGGCCGCCTCCGGCAGAGCCGCGAGGCCCGCACCACTCAGCGTGGCAGGGGCAACGGCGATGGCAAGCGCATGGGGGTGGGCCGGCCGGCTGTCGGCAAAGCTGATCCGCATCGAGTGGGAAATCCTTATTCTGTCCTGCCCTTCATCTAGGCATAGCCCCGCCCCGCCGCAATGTTGCAGATGCCGGTTTGTTGCCAGAGGATTGCAGCGGAGCGCCGGGTACGATAGGCGGCGCGGACGCCGTTGCGTGCCAGCTCATGGGGTAGTGTGAAGAAGCCGATCCATTTCCTGCTGGCGACGACGCTGCCATGGCTTTGCGCCGCCCCGCTGCTGGCGCAGAACCTCGCGACGCCATTGGCCGGTCCGCCGTTGCAGGGCGACGCTCCCACCCCGACGAACGAGGAGGAGGTGACCTTCGCCGCCGATACGCTCGCCTATGACGATGGCGCCGAGATCGTGACCGCGACCGGCAATGTCCGGATGATGCGGCAGGGCGACCGGCTGCGCGCCGACAAGGTCGAGTGGAACCAGAAAACCGGCACCGTCCGGGCCGACGGCAATGTCGCGGTGGTCAATTCGGGGGGCGATACGCTCTATGGCGATTCGGTCGAGCTGACCGACACGCTGAAGGACGGGATGATCGAGAATCTCCTGCTCGTGCTCAACGATGGCGGCCGCCTCGCCGCGGTCCACGGCGTACGCCGCAACGGCATCTCCACGCTCGACAAGGCCGTTTACACCCCTTGCGCCGTGATGGACAGCAAGGGCTGCCCCAAGGAACCGATCTGGAAGATCAGCGCGGTGCGGGTCGTGCATGATCCGAACAAGCATCGGATCAGCTATGATGGCGCCCGGATCAGCTTCCTTGGTGCGCCGATATTGTGGCTGCCGGGTCTGTCGCACCCCGACGGCAGCAACGGGGGCGGATCGGGCCTGCTGCTGCCCGATATCAAATATAGCCGCACCAATGGCGCCGAGCTGGCGCTGCCCTATTATTATCAGATCGCGCCTAACCGTGATCTCACGCTGACTCCGCATGTCTACACCAAGGTGCTGCCCGCGATCGAAGCCCAGTATCGCGCGCTGACCGATCATGGCGCATGGCAGGCATCCGGCATGCTGACCTACAGTTCGCGATTCTCGGCCGCGACTGGCACTGCGCCCGGCAGCGGCAACCGTGACATACGCGGCTATCTCGATGCCAATGGGCAGTTCCAATATGGCCCTTACTGGACGGTTTCCGGGTCGCTTCGCGCCACGACCGATCGCACCTTCATGCGTCGCTACGATATTTCGCGCGACGATCGGCTGCGCAACCAGATCCAGGCAGAGCGGATCACCCCGAACAGCTATCTGTCGATCAAGGGCTGGGCGGTGCAGACCCTGCGCACCAACGATCGCCAGGGCCTGCAGCCGTTCGCGCTGCCGCTGATCGACTATCGCCGGCGATTGACCGATCCGGTGTTCGGCGGCGTGGTCCAGATTCAGGCCAACAGCCTCGCGCTCACCCGGACCAGCGGACAGGATACGCAGCGGGCCTTTGCCGGAGTCCGCTGGGATCTGCGCCGCTACACGCCGCTGGGCCAGGAAGTCACATTCACCGCTTATGGCCGCGGCGATATCTATCATACCGACCAGGTGGGCAGCACCGCGACGATCATCTATCGCGGCGAAAAGGGCTGGACGGCGCGCAGGATCGCCGCGCTCGCCGCCGACGTGAAATGGCCCTTCATCGGCGATTTCTTCGCCGGATCGCAGCGCATCACGCCGCGCATCCAGATCGTCGCGAGCCCCAAGGTCCGCAACCTCGACATCCCCAACGAGGATGCCCGGTCGATCGATCTCGAGGATTCGAACCTGTTCGCGCTCAATCGCTTCTCTGGCTATGATCGCTGGGAAGACGGCAGCCGCATAACCTATGGCGCCGAATGGGCGGTCGACCTGCCCGGCATCTCATTCGATACCGTGATCGGCCAGAGCTACCGCCTGTCGAACAAGCCGGGCCTGCTGCCGGTCGGCACCGGCCTGTCGGATCGGCGCTCGGACATCGTCGGGCGGACCACGCTCAAATATGGCCGCTTCCTCGAGATCATCCACCGCTTCCGGCTCGACAACGACAATTTCGCGGTCCGCCGCAACGAGATCGACGCGACGGTCGGAACCCGCAAGACCTACGCGCTAATCGGCTATCTCAAGCTGAATCGCGACATTTCGCCGACGATCGAGGATCTTCGCGACCGCGAGGAGGTTCGCCTTGGCGGCCGTATCCAGATCGCGCGATACTGGTCGATCTTCGGATCGACGGTGATCGACCTGACGAGCCGCAGGGAGGATCCGCTGACCCTGTCCGACGGCTATCAGCCGATTCGGCATCGCCTCGGCCTGCTCTACGATGACGATTGCATCGAGGTCGGCGTGACATGGCGGCGCGAATATGACGCTATCGGGGATGCCCGCCGGGGCAACACCTTCCTGTTGCGTCTGGCGCTCAAGAATTTGGGCCGCTAAGCATTCATTCAGAGGGCGCCTGTCAGGGACAGCCTGTTTTTCCTACGAGGATGTTGCCAGGTGCGTGGAACGAAGGTGAGCCGGAAGACTTTCTGGATGATGGCGGCGGCGAGCGCGGTGGCGCTGGCCGCGCCCCTGACCGGCCAGACGGTGGGCGAGGATGAGGATGTCGCGGGCAGCCTGAACATCCCCAAGGACATTACCGTCTTCGGCAACCGCGATCCCAACGTCCGGACAGCGACCGCGATCGTCAACGGCACGATCATCACCCAGACGGACATCGACCAGCGCCTTGCGCTCGTCGTCGCGGCCAATGGCGGCCGCATTCCCGATGAGGAGGTCGAGCGGCTGCGGCTGCAGGTATTGCGCAACCTGATCGACGAAACATTGCAGATTCAGGAAGCGGCCGCCCAGAAGGTGGAGGTCACGAAGGAAGAGGTCCAGCAGACCTATGACCGGGTCGCCTCCAACTTCCGCAAATCCCCGCGCGACTTCGCAAAATTCCTCCGGGAAAAGGGCTCATCCGAAAGCTCGATCAAACGGCAGATCGAGGGCGAGGCCGCCTGGCGCCGCGTTCTGAGCCGCCGGGTCGAACCCTTCGTCGCGGTAAGCGACGAAGAGGTCAACGCGATCATCGCGCGTCTGCAGGCCGCCAAGGGCGCCAACGAATATCATGTCGGAGAGATATTCCTCTCGGCCACGCCCGAATCGATGGGTGCCGCCAACGACAATGCCAACCGCATCATCGACCAGATCCGCAAGGGCGCGTCCTTCGCGGCCTATGCCCGCCAGTTCTCGGAAGCCTCTACGGCCGCGGTCGGCGGCGATCTCGGCTGGGTGCGCGCGGAGCAGTTGCCCGAACAGCTGTCCGCGGTCGTGACGACGCTGGGCTCAGGTCAGATCAGCGCTCCGATCGCGGTACCCGGCGGCTATTCGGTCATTCTGCTGATCGACAAGCGCCAGGTCCTCGGCGTCGATCCGCGCGACGCGACCTTGCTGCTCAAGCAGCTCACCGTTACCTTCCCGCCGGGCAGCACCCAGGCGCAGGCGACCCCGAAGGTTCAGGCCTTCGCCGCCGGACTCAAGGATATCCGGGGCTGCGGCAACGTCGCCGAGGTGGCCGCCAAGATCGGTGCCGACGTCGTCAACAATGATCAGATGCGGATCCGCGATCTTCCGCCCCAACTCCAGGATATGATGCTGGGCATGCAGGTGGGCGAATCCACGCCGCCCTTCGGCTCGCTGACCGACGGCGTGCGTGCACTGGTCCTGTGCGGACGCGACGATCCGGCGCCCAGCAATGGGCCATCCTTCGATCAAATCCAGTCGCAGATCGAACAGGAACGGGTGAACCGCCGCGCCCAGCGTTATCTGCGCGATCTTCGCCGCGACGCGGTGATCGAATATCGATGAGGCCATGGAAATAGGCCCCCTCGCCGTCGCACTCGGCGATCCCGCCGGGATCGGTCCGGAGATCGTCGCCAAGGCGTGGGACGTGCGCGAGCAATATGGCCTGCTTCCTTTTTTCGCCGTCGGCGATCGCCGCTCGATCGAAACCGTCTGGCCCGGTCCCATCCGGCAGATCGCCAGCCCGGATGAGGCCGCCGCCTGTTTCGGAACGGCCCTGCCCCTGATCCAGATCGAGGATACCGGGCTGATCATCCCCGGGCAGCCCGATCTTGCCGGCGCGCGATGCGCGCTCGATTCGCTGGAACTGGCGGCTGGGCTGGCCCGCTCGCCGATGGTAGGCGGATTGGTGACGGCACCGGTTGCGAAGCATCAGCTCTATGCCATCGGCTTCACCCATCCGGGCCAGACCGAATTCGTCGCCGAACGCTGTGGCGTTTCGAAGACCAACGCGATCATGATGCTCGCCGGACCGACGCTGCGCACCGTGCCCATAACGACGCATATCCCGCTGCGTTCGGTGGTCGATCACCTCACCGTCGAGTTGATCGTCGCCAAGGCGCGCGCCACCGATCGCGGCCTGACCCGCAATTTCGGCATCGAGCACCCGCGCCTCGCCATCGCCGGGTTCAACCCGCACGCCGGCGAGCAGGGCGCGATCGGCCGCGAGGAGATCGAACTGATCCTTCCGGCGATCGAGATATTGCGGGCGGAGGGCATCGACATCGCCGGCCCGCTCGCCGCCGACACGATGTTCCATGCCCGGGCCCGGGCGCTCTATGACTGCGCGCTCTGTCTCTATCATGATCAGGCGCTGATCCCGCTCAAGACGCTGCATTTCGACGAAGGCGTGAACATCACGCTCGGACTACCGATCGTGCGCACCGCGCCCGATCATGGCAC
>SCUQ01000531.1 GCA_004297635.1 Rhizorhabdus sp.
ATCTGCGCCGGCGCCGGATCGCGCTGGCCGATCTCGCGCTGCCGGCGCTCGCCACCCTGATCGCGCTGCCGGCGCTGCTCTATCTGGCGGCGGCGGGGGATCGGGTCGGCGCGCGCCTCTTTCCGATCCGACCCGATCTCTATCTGCTGTTCCTGACCATCGAGCTGCTCCCCTTCCTGCTGATCGCCTTCGCCGGGCACCGCGCAAGGTTCGGCGGGCCGCTGCTGGCGATCGCCGCCGGATCGCTGCTGGTTATGCCGCTGATCCAGGTGGGCTGGTGGATCGATTTCGCGATGCGCGCGTCGATTCCGGCGCTCGCCATCCTCGCGCTCCACCTGGCCGATGGGCTGGGCGGGCTGTGGCCCGCATCGGGACGGCGCAAGGCGGCGCTGGTCGGCCTGCTCGCGATCGGCAGCGTCACCGGCCTGACGGAGGTCGTCCGCGCGCTGACCTTCCCCGCCACGCCGCCGCCGCGCTGCGGCTTTTCGCGCGCGTGGGACGAAAGCTTTGCGGCCTGGCCCAAGGACAGCTATCTGGCCCCCCTCCACCGGGTACCCGTAGCGATCCGCCCCGCGACGCCAGCCCGCGTCGCAGCCGACGGCGCCGGCCCCTGTTTCGACATACCCTGGCCCCGGCCGCCGCTTTTCTGAACAGGGGCGGTTGCGATCGGCGCGCGCCCTTTCTAGAACAGGGCGCGAACATCCGGGGGCTGGTTGATGGTGGCACATGTCGCGACGGTCGCGTTTCTCGGCCTCGAGGCGCGCGCGGTCGAGGTGCAGGTGCAGGTCGCGCCCGGCCTGCCCGCCTTCGTCGTCGTGGGCCTGCCCGACAAGGCGGTGGCCGAAAGCCGCGAGCGGGTTCGCGCCGCGCTGTCGGCGATCGGCCTCGCCCTGCCGCCCAAGCGCATCACCGTGAACCTCTCCCCGGCCGACCTGCCGAAGGAGGGATCGCATTATGACCTGCCGATCGCGCTCGGCCTGCTCGGCGCCATGGGGGTGATCGATGCCGAGACGCTGGGCGATTATGTCGTGGTCGGGGAGCTGGGTCTCGATGGGCGGGTCGCCCCTGCGCCGGGCGTGCTGCTTGCCGCGCTCCACGCGTCCGAACGCGGGCTGGGGCTCGTCTGTCCGGCGGTTCAGGGGCCGGAGGCCGCCTGGGCCGGCACGATCGAGGTGATCGGCGCTCCCGACCTGCTGTCGCTGATCGGCCATTTCAAGGGCGGCGCGCCGCTCGTCCCGCCGGTGCCCGGCAGCGCCGAGCTACCAGCGCCGCTCGCCGATCTGAAGCAGGTCAAGGGCCAGGAGAGCGCCAAGCGGGCGCTCGAGATCGCAGCGGCGGGCGGCCACAATCTGCTGATGAGCGGTCCGCCGGGCGCGGGCAAATCGCTGATGGCGGCCTGCCTGACCGGCATTCTTCCGGAGCTGACGCCGGCCGAGGCACTGGAGGTATCGATGGTGGCTTCGGTCGCCGGAGAATTGCAGGACGGCCGGCTGATCCGCGCCCGCCCCTTCCGCAGCCCGCACCATTCGGCCTCCATGGCGGCGCTGGTCGGCGGCGGGCTGAAGGTGCGTCCGGGCGAGGTCAGCCTCGCCCATCTCGGCGTGCTGTTCCTCGACGAACTGCCCGAATTCCAGCGCGCCGTGCTCGATTCGCTGCGCCAGCCGCTGGAGACGGGGAAGGTCTCGGTCGCGCGGGCGAACGCCCATGTCACCTTTCCCGCACGGGTCCAGCTCGTCGCGGCGATGAACCCCTGCCGCTGCGGCCATCTCGACGATCCGGCGCTGGCCTGCTCGCGCGCGCCGAAATGCGCGGTCGACTACCAGACGAAGCTGTCGGGGCCGCTGCTCGATCGGATCGACCTCCATGTCGAGGTGGCGAGCGTCAGCGCCGCCGACCTCGTCCTGCCGCCGCCCGCCGAAGGCTCGGCCGAAGTCGCGGCCAGGGTGGCGGCCGCCCGCGCGATCCAGACGGCGCGCTATGCGGGCAAGGGCGTGCGCACCAACGCCGAGGCCGATGGCGAGGTGCTCGACGCGGCGGCGACACCCGACGAGGCGGGGCGCAAGCTGCTGGCGCAGGCGGCGGAGGCGATGCGCCTGTCGGCGCGCGGCTATCATCGGGTGTTGAGAGTTTCGAGAACGGTTGCAGACCTGGCGGGAGCGGAAACGATCGGCCGCATGCATGTCGCAGAGGCGCTCAGCTATCGCCGACGTGCACCGACAAACTGATCGCGGGGCAAGCCCTGTGATTCCCGGGCGGAGCAACATGCGGAACAGGATCGGCCGCTTCACCCCACCGTCTGCACCACCGCCTCCAGCGCATCGGTGAAGCGTCGGCGCCACCACAGCACATCCTCCGCCTCGATATTGTCCATGCAGGCCCGCCACCGGGCCTGACGCTCCTCGAGCGGCATCTCCAGCGCCAGGGCGATCGCGTCGGCGATCTCCTCCGGACTATAGGGATTGATCAGCAGCGCATCGGTCAGCTGTTCGGCGGCGCCGGCGAAGCGGGACAGGATCAGCACGCCGGGGTCCTCCGGGTCCTGCGCCGCGATATATTCCTTGGCGACGAGGTTCATGCCGTCGCGCAGCGGGGTGACGAGGCCGATCTTCGCCGCCCGGTAGATGCCGGCCAGCCGGTCGCGCGGATAGCCCCGATTGACGTAGCGGATCGGTACCCATTCGACATCGGCATAGGCACCGTTGATCCGACCCGACAGCGAATCGAGCGACGCGCGGATTTCCTGATAGCTCTGCACGTCCCCGCGCGACGGCGGGGCGATCTGGAGCAGGAAGACCTCGCCGAACAGCGACTCCTTCTGCTGGAGCAGCCGCTCATAGCCGAGGAAGCGCTCCTCCAGCCCCTTCGAATAATCGAGCCGGTCGACACCGATGATCATGTCGCGGCCATTGCTCGACTGGCGCATCCGGTAATGCGCGTAGCGCGCCGCGGTCGATTGGGTCGCCTCTACGAAATTGGCGGTGTCGATGCCGATCGGACAATGGATGGCCAGCACCGATCGATCGCCGACGATGATCCGCCCATCCTCCGCGACCGTGCCGCCCATTTCCTGCAGCACGTAATCTCGAAAGCTGCCGAGCGAGTCGAGCGTCTGGAACCCGATCACGTCATAGGCGAACAGCGTCTCCACCAACTGGCGGTGGTTGGGGAGCGACAGCAGCAGCCGATAGGGCGGCCAGGGGATGTGGAGGAAGAAGCCGATCCGGTTGGCGAGCCCCCGGTCACGCAGATACTGGCCGAGCGGGACCATGTGATAGTCATGGACCCAGACGAGATCATCGCCCTCGATCAGCGGCATCAGCGTTTCGGCGAAGCGCTGATTGACCCGCTCATAACCCTCGGCAAAGCCGCTCTCGAACTCGGCCAGGTCCATCCGATAGTGGAACAGCGGCCACAGGGTGCGATTGGCGTAGCCATTATAATATTCGTCGACGTCCTGCTCTTCCAGGTCGATCGTCGCGGTGGTGACGCCGAAATTGCGCTGCAGGTTGATATGGCCGGTGAACTGGTCGGTGACGTCGCCCGACCAGCCGAACCAGATGCCGCTCGATTCTCGGAGCGCCGCCGACAGCGCGACCGCGAGGCCGCCCTGATTGCCGCTGCCGCCCTCGCCGGTCGGCGGCTGGACGCGGTTGGAGACGATGACGAGCCGGCTCATCGCACCGCGCTCCACGGCTTGCTGAGCAGCGCCGCGCAGTTGATCATGCCGACCAGCGAATAGGTCTGCGGATAATTGCCCCACAGCTCCCCGGTAGCCGGGTCGATATCCTCCGAGAGCAGCCCGGCGCGGGTGCGCCGCGCCAGCATCTCTTCGAACAGGTCGCGGGCATCATCGGTGCGGCCGGTCAGCCACAGCGCCTCGATCAGCCAGAAGGTGCAGACGTTGAAGGCGGTGTGCGGCAGGCCGAAATCATCCTCGGTCGCGTAGCGGAGCATGTGCGATCCGCGCCGCAGCCCCTCCTCCACCGCGCGCAGCGTGCCCTGGAAGCGCTCGTCGCCGGGCTTCATGAAGCGCAGGTCGAGCAGCTGGATCAGGCTGGCGTCGAGATCGTCGCCGCCGAAGGTCGCGGAGATGCGTTGTGTCGGCTCGCGCCACGCCTCGGCCTCGATGCGGGCGCGGATATGCTCGGCCCGCTCGCGCCAGTGGGCGGCACGGCCGGCCAGGCCCAGCGCCTCGGCGGCGTTGGCGAGCCGGTCGCACGCCGCCCAGCACATCGCCACCGAATAGGTGTGGACATGGCTTTTGGTGCGCAGCTCCCACAGGCCGGCATCGGGCTTGTCATGGACCGCCCAGGCATGTTCGCCGACCCGTTCGAGCGCCTTGAAATCCTCTTCCCCCGCCATGCGGTAGAGCCGCTGATCGAAAAAGGCCTGGGCGTTGGACAGGACGATCTGGCCATAGGCATCGTGCTGGATCTGCTCATAGGCCTGGTTGCCGACCCGCACCGGTCCCATGCCGCGATAGCCGTTGAGCGACGTTTCGATCCGCTCGACGAGGGTCGCTTCACCCCCGACCCCGTAGAGCGGCTGAATATGGCCGCCCTTCGCATTGTCGACGATGTTGCGCAGATATTCGAGATAGGATTCGAGCACATCGAGCGCGCCCAGCCGGTTGAGCGCCTGCACGGTATAATAAGCGTCGC
>SCUQ01000532.1 GCA_004297635.1 Rhizorhabdus sp.
TCGAGATCTGCTTCGAGGCCTGATCAGCCGGTCCGCGCCGGCAGGAAGCGCGGATTGCGCAGCAGCCCCGCCGACACCAGCGAGACCAGCAGGCCCACCGGGAAAATCTCGATGAAGCTATAGGGGATCCGCACCAGCGGGTTCCGATAGCTGACCCAGAAGGCGTCCATCTCGGCCCGGATCCCGGCGAGCTCGGCGGCACCCGCGCCCCGCTTCGCGGCGTCGGCGACCATCGCCTCGGTATAATTGGCCAGGAAGCCGGTACCGGTGATAGACAGCGCCAATTCCCACGCGGCGATATAGAAGAGGCTGGCGACCAGGCTGATCGCAAGGCCCAGGCCGAAGCCGGGCCAGAAGCGGATGACCCCGCCCAGCTGATCGTCGCGCCGCCGCTTGACCGCGACGAAGACGGTGCTGAGCGCGATCAGCATGATCAGATAGCCGAGCGCCATGCCATAGGGCAGCGGCGGCCGATCGGCGAACAGGACGGTGATCGCGAAACTTGGGATGCCGACGATCAGGCCGGCGACAATCCCATAGGTCAGGACGGTGCGGAGCATGGGTGCCTCCCTCTGGCGAACCTTGCGAGGCGCGCATCAAAGGCGCCCGGCCAGACCTGCGCAATCGCCCTAAAGGGTGATTTCGCCCTGTTGCCGTCAAAAAAATCGAATAGGTCCATAACGGATATGTTTGTCCGGCCCCGCCCGGCAGGCTATCATGGCCGGATAGGGAGCTCCGCCATGACATATCAGCATGTCCTGGTTGCCGTAAGCTTTGCGAAGAACATTGGCGGTATCGTCCGGCCTATCCCCGGATCGGGGAACCTCGCATGAAAAGGCGTTTCGATCTGCGTTGCCTGTTCGGCCGGCACCGCCGTTCGGCATCGCGCGCCTGGCATGACGGCGAAGATACGAGGAGCATTTGCCGGCGTTGCGGCCGGCCGATGATCCGGGGTGCGACGGGCTGGCGGCTTGCCGATCCATCGAGTGACCCGCCCGCTGGACGGCCCCCGGACGGCCTGTCCTAAGGCACGATGCCCAGCGCGCGGGCACGTCCGACCGCGTCGGTTCGCCGGGTCGCACCCAGCTTTTCATAGAGCCGCGCGACATGGGTCTTCACCGTGTTCGGCGAGACATCGAGCGCGCGGGCGATTTCCTTGTTCGATCGCCCTGCCGCGATTTCCAGGAGCACGGTAAGCTCGCGCGGCGTGATGCCGAGCGACTCGATCGCCCGCGGATTGCCGTCGAACGGCAGCGGTGTCCGTGGCGCGAAGGCGCGGATGCCGATCACGATGCCCAGGACGAGGAAGCCACCCGCGACCAGCGCGACATACAGCTCGCTCATATGGTCCCGCGCCAGCCGGCGATAATCGAACCATTGCAGCGCGAGCGTGCCCGCCGCCAGCAACGCGCCATAGGCGGTCGCCTGCTTCCAGATCGGGGGTTGGGCGCGCTGCTTGGACATGGGCCTCCAAAGGTGCGCGATCTCACCATGTCCGGCCGGGCGGATCAATGCCCGCGGTCAGTGGATGAGATGCGCACCCTGTCGGTCAGGCCGGCTCCCGCTCCAGGCTATCGGCCTCCCAGCGGGCGATCTGGTCCTTCACCAGCAGCTTGGCCTTTTTGAGCCGGCTTATCTCCGCCTCGTCGGGCCGCAGCCTGCGCTGATGCTCGGTAAGCTCGGCGTCGAGCCGTGCATGTTCGCGGTGCAGATAGGCGAGGAAGCGGTTCATCGGCGTTCCTCCCGGCGGTCGAGCGATTTGAGAGCGGTCATGACCTCGTCGAACGGCACCGGGCGCGCGCGGCGGTTGGGCCGCCGCAGCGCCGGGCGGCCGGGGACAGCGGCGGCATCGGATGCCCAGGATGCCAGGATGGCCCGCTTGACCTCGGGCTCGAGCGTCGGGTGGCGGGCGATATCGAACGGACGTCTGAAATCGGAGAGGGACATGGCATCTGCCTCCTTTCTTCCAAGTCACTCCTTCCTGTCGGCGGGAATCGCCGGGCATGATTTTGGATGCCGGCCTTTTCTCGTCAAGAGGTCTCAAGCCTCTGTTTGTAAGCGATTTAATCTTTTATTGGCGGCCATGATCAGCTCTCAGGGCCCAGGGCCGAAGCCGAAAGGCAAGGCCCGCGCGGCCCGATCGCCCGCTGTCGGCGGCCTGGCCGGGGGCGCCGGTGGTCAGCCGACCGTGATCGCCATGGCGAAGCTGCGGCTTTGCCCCGGCGCGATCGTCACCATGCCCGGCTTGTCGCCGATCTCGCCATCGAAACCGGCGGGATCGCTATAGCCCTGCCAGGGTTCGATGCAGAGATAGCGGGCGCCCGGCTTCGTCCATAGTCCGAGCTGTGGCATGCCCTGGAAATCGACCGTGACGCGGGCGGCACCCGGGCCTTCGAAGACGAGCCGGCGGCTTTCCAGCCGGTCGAAAATCAGGGCATCGTCGGCGAACAGCCGGTCGTCGAGGCGGAGCGTGTCGCCCTCGATCGGGGTGGGGCGCGGCTCGGGATCGAGCAGACCGTCGGTATCGAGCCGGCGGATCGGGGCGGGCTCCGGCTGGTCGAAGCGGATGACATGGTCCGCCTTGTCGCGCGCGTCCGGCAACGGCCAGCGCAGCGCCGGGTGGAAGCCGAAGCTCGCAGGCATGGGATCGGCGCTGCGATTGGCGACCCGTGCGGTCATCGTCAGCGTCGCGGCGCGGATGGTGAAGATCATGTCGAGCGTGCAGTCGAACGGCCAGACGGCGCGGGTCGCCGCATCGGATTCAAGGCGCAGGATCAGCCCGTCGCCATCCCGTTCGACGACGCGGAAATCGCGGCGGCGGGCGAAGCCGTGGCGGGGCAGGGCATAATCCTGCCCCCGCCAGCGGAAGCGGTCTCCGTTCAGCGTGCCGACGATCGGGAAGAGGATCGGCGCGCGGCCCGCCCAGACGGCTGGATCGCCATCCCACAGCCAGTCGCGCCCGGCTGCGTCGATCAGCCGCTGCAGCTCGGCCCCGGCCTCGGCAATCTCGGCGGTCAGACGGTCCGATGCGATGCGATGCACGGCCGCCATCGCCGGATCAGGCCTCCGGGGTTTCGGCGCTCTCGGCCGCGTCCTTGAGATAGGGCTCGACCGCGCCGCTGAGCTTGATCGTGAGCGGATTGCCCTTGCGGTCCCGGGTATTGCCGACCGCGACGCGAATCCAGCCCTCGCTCACGCAATATTCCTCGACATTGGTCTTCTCGACCCCCTTGAACTTGATCCCCACGCCGCGTTCGAGCAGCTCGCTGTTGAAATGCGGGCTGTTGGGGTTGATCGAGAGACGGTCGGGCATATCGGTCATGGTGCAGGGGTCCGCAATGGTGAGATGAGGGGCCTTTAGCGAGGTTGGATGCGGAGCGCCACATCCAGCTCGCTGCCGGCCCGGCGGCAGGATCAGGCCGGGAGCAGCGACCGCAGCCCCGCCCGATAGTCGGGATATCGTGGTGCCCAGTCGAGCAGCCGTTTCGCCTTGCCGTTCGCGACGCGGCGGTTCTCGGCATAGAAGGCGCGGGCGGCGGGGGAGAGCCCTGCCCGGTCGAGCGGCAGCAGTGGCGGCGGGGCGAGGCCGAGCAGGTCGCACGCTGCCTCCGTCACCCGGTTCTGGCTGGCCGGGCGATCGTCGGCCAGGTTGAAGACGCCGGGCGGTCCGCGATCGATGCTCGCGATCACGCCGCCGACGATATCGTCGACATGGACGCGGCTGAACACCTGGCCGGGGAGGTCGACGCGGTGGGCCTTGCCCTCCCGCACCCGATCGAGCGGCGATCGGCCAG
>SCUQ01000533.1 GCA_004297635.1 Rhizorhabdus sp.
CTATTGAGCACCACGCCCGATCGCGGGTGCTGGACATCGCCGTTCGGAGCGATAAGAGGACAACCGGCGTGCCCCGGTAGCTCAGCAGGACAGAGCAACGGTTTCCTAAACCGCAGGTCGGGAGTTCGAGTCTCTCCCGGGGCACCATGACAGAATCGTGCGCTGCCCGGTCAGTTCTCGCTGTTCGGCGGCCGCACCGGCAACAGCAGCGGCGCGACCGGTATCCCCTCCTCGATCAGCGCCTTGGCTTCCTCCGCACTGGTCTGCCCGTGGATCGGGCGGGCATCCTGTTCACCGAGATGCATCGAACGTGCCTCGTCGGCAAAACGGCTCCCGACATAATCGGAGCCTTCGAGCATCTTCGCCTGGACTTCGGCGAGCTTGCTCACCATCGCCTTGAACTGTTCGGGCGACGGCAGGTTCGCGGCCGCGGCCACGGCCGACGGCACAGCCTCCTGCGTCGGCACCGGCACCGGATCGCTGCGGCGATTCCCCTTGGCAGCCACATTGGGCGCCATCACCGCCTTGTCCACATCGGTCGAGCCGCAATACGGGCACATGACCAGCCCACGCGCCTTCTGGTCCTCATAGTCCGATGAAGAACCGAACCAGATTTCAAATACATGGCCGGCTTTCCTGCAAGCGAGATCGAAGACGATCATGCATCGACCTCGACGGCGCCGATCGCGCGGCGATGCTTGAGCGCGGGCACGCGGGCGCGCACATCGGCGAGCCGGGCCATGTCGAGATCGGCGAAGCCCACCCCCTCCGCTTCGCCCATGTCGAGCAGCACATCGCCCCAGGGGTCGACCACCAGCGAATGGCCATAGGTCGCGCGCCCATCCTCATGCTCACCCGACTGCGCGGCGGCGATCACGAAGGCTCCGGCCTCGATCGCGCGGGCGCGCAGCAGAACATGCCAGTGCGCCTTCCCGGTGGGCACGGTGAAGGCGGCCGGCACCGCCAATATCTCGGCCCCGGCGTTGCTGAGCGCCCGATAGAGATCCGGGAAGCGCATGTCGTAGCAGATCGACAGGCCGATCTTGGCCCATGGCGTCACCGCGATCACGCTGCGCTCGCCCGGGGCATAGGCCGCGGATTCGCGCCAGCTCTCGCCGGTCGGCAGATCGACGTCGAACAGGTGAATCTTGTCGTAGCGCGTGCGGATCGCGCCCTTGTCGTCGATCACGAAACCGCGATTGACGAGTCTTCCGCCGTCGCCGCCCGTCAGGGCCAGCGAACCGAGATGGACCCAGATCCCATGTTCCGCCGCAGCACGACGCACCGCGGCAAGCACCGGATCGCCGCTCTCGTCGCTGAGATGCACCGCCGCGCGCTTACGATCGCGATCGAGCAGGCCCGACATTTCGGGGGTGAACAGCATATCAGCGCCGCCTGCCCGCGCCTTCCCGGCCGCATCGAGCAGCGCCGCGGCATTGGCTGCCGGGTCGATCCCCGTGCGAGCCTGGAAGACGGCTATG
>SCUQ01000534.1 GCA_004297635.1 Rhizorhabdus sp.
CCTGCGCATCCAGCGCGACCGGCGCCTGAACATCAACCTCGAATATCAGGCGAGCGCCGCGATCAGCGAGGCCGAGCGCGGCCTCGTCTCGCGCAGCGGCGGCCGGCCGTTCGACAGGCTGGGCAATATTGTCGGTGCCCCTCCGGGCAGCGCCATCCCCGCGCTCGGCGCGCTTGCCGGCCAGCCCGTGACGATCGCCGGGGTGCCGGCGTCCGCCGCTGATGGGCGGCCCGCGCTTGGCGATTTCGCCGCGACCGCGAACCGTGCCAACGGCACCGATCTCGGCCGTTTCCGCACCATCCGCCCGGAGAGCCGCTCGCTCGATCTCAACGGGGTCTATGCGCTCAACCTGTTCGGAACGGTGGCCGCCACCTTCAACGCTTCGCTCAACCTGACCGACAGCGATTCGCTGCGCGGCCTGCCGGGCGCGAGTCTGAGCTTGCCGGGCAGCAATCCCTTCTCCCCCTTTGGCGGCGGCGTGACGCTGCTGCGCTATCTGGGCGACCGGCCACTGACTCAGGGCAGCGACGGCAGCACCGGTCATCTGGGCTTCACGCTCGACAGGGACCTTGCCGGGTGGCGTGCCTCGCTGACCGGTAATTATGACCGCGCGATCACCAATACCCGCACGGTGCGGGGGATCGATGTCACCGATCTGCAGGCTGCGCTGCTCGCGGGGGATCCGGGGCTCAATCCGTTCGGGACCATTCCCGCCGCGCTGCTCGGCACGCAGCTTGTGGACCGCGCACGGGCGAAAACGGACAGCGGCGACGTCCAGCTTGTCGCGAACGGGCCGATCGGGGACCTGCCGGCCGGGCCGGTGAGCGCGAGCCTGAAGGGCGGCTTCGCCGCGCTGGGGCTCGACGCCACCTCGGTGCGGTCGGGGGTCGCGGCATCGAGCGAGCTGTCGCGCACCGATCTCAATGGCCGGGTAAGCCTCGACCTGCCGATCACGAGCCGCAGGAACCATGTTCTTGCGGCACTCGGCGATCTTTCGGTCAACATCAATGCGGCGGCCGACCGCTATTCCGATTTCGGTACGCTCGGCAGCTATGGCTATGGCGTGAACTGGAAGCCGCGCGACGGCGTTGGGCTGATCGCCTCGGTGACACATGATCGCAACCCGCCCAGCGTCCAGCAGCTCGGCAACCCGCTCGTCGTGACCCCCGATGTCCGCAGCTTCGATTATGTTCGCGGCACGACCGTCGACATCATCCAGCTGGGCGGCGGCAACCCGCTGCTCGATGCGGATCGCCGTCGCGTGATCAAGCTTGGCCTCACCCTGAAACCGTTCGAGCGGGACATCAGCTTCACCGCCAATTATGTCCACAGCCGCATCCGCAACGCGGTAGCGAGCTTGCCGGAGCCGACCGCGGCGATCGAGGCGGCCTTTCCCGATCGGTTCACGCGGGACGCCGACGGCAATCTCCTGCGGATCGATGCGCGGCCGGTCAACTTCGCCCGGCAGGAGCGGAGCGAGCTGCGATGGGGGCTCACCTTCTCCAGGCGGCTCAAGACGTCGCAGACCGTGATCGACGCGATGCGCAACAGCGCGACCGCACGCCGCATCGCGGAGCGCCGCGCGGCCGGGCAGGCGGCGCGCGAGGCGGCCGGGCAAGGCGAACGGGGCGGGGCGCCGACGGGCGGCTTCGGCGGTCGGGGTGGTTTCCGTGGTGGCGGCGGACAGGGCGGGCGATTCCAGCTCTCGCTGTTCCACACCTGGCACCTGACCGACGAGGTCCTGATCCGCCCCGGTCTGCCGGTGCTCGACCTCATCCGTGGCGATGTGATCGGTTCAGGGGGAGGCCAGCCGCGCCACGAGATCGAAGGCCAGATGACCTACGCCAATAACGGCATCGGCGGGCGGCTGACCGCGAACTGGCAGAGCGGTACGACGGTCAACGGGCCGGCGGGTGCATCCGCCGGGGCGCTCCGCTTCTCGCCGAGACTGGCGACCAGTGCCCGGCTGTTCGTCAATCTCAGCCAGCTTCCCGCACTGGTCGACAGCGATTGGGCACGCGGCGCACGCATTTCCATCAGGATCGACAATATCTTCGATGCGCGGCCCCGGGTGCGCGATGCTGCGGGCTCGACCCCGCTACGCTATCAGGCCGGTTATCTCGATCCGGTCGGCCGTCTGATCCGGATCGAGTTCCGCAAGCTGATCTTCTGAGATGGATGGCAGGCGCCCCCACCTGGGGGCGCCTGCCATCACACCACGGTGCTTTCGACCTTGGCGTGCGAACCCGCCTCATCGCTGCGGATCGTCCCGCCGAACAGCATCTTCAGCTTGCCGGCCAAGGAGACATCGGCTTCCCAAAGCTCGGCGCTGTCGATGTCGAAGCGCAACAGGGCGAGATTGGGATCGGTCTTGCCGCCGGGAAACCAGGCCTCGACCTGCTTGTTCCAGAGCTTGTCGATCATGGCCGGATCATTGTCGATCCGCACCTGGCCATCGATACAGGCGAAGAAATCCTGCCCCTTCGAAACGAACTGCGCCATGGCCGCGCCGCCGCCCGCGAGCCGATTGTCCTTCCCGATGAAGAACCAGATGGTGTCGACCTGATCCTTGTCCAGCTGCGCGGTGAGGGGTTCGCTATGGGTTCCGCTATTGGCCAGCCCGACCATCAGAAACGGGCCCGCGCTCATCTTGTCCCACATCTTCTGCTTCAGCGCATGGGTATCGGTAGCCATCTTGATTCTCCTTCTTAGTCAGGAAGGTGAACGAAGATGCCCGCATGAGGTTGCGTCGACGGCGGTAATCAGGCGGCGGCCCCGATCCGCGCCGCGCGACCTCGCCATGGGCCAGGCGGTGATCAGCGCGCCGGGAGCACCATCGCCCGGCATGCGCCAAAGCCGATCGGGGCGCGGCCCTCGGCGCTGGCGGACGCGGTCAGGATCAGTTCGTCGCCATCGTGGAGAAAGGCGCGTTCCTCGCCATTGGCGAGCCTTACCGGCTGGGCGCCGCCGCGCGACAGCTCGGTCAAGCTGCCATAGCCATCCTCGGTCGCGGCCGAGATGGTGCCGGTGCCCAGCAGATCGCCGGGCTGGAGATTGCAGCCGTTGGAGGCATGGTGGGTGACGATCTGCGCCACCGTCCAGT
>SCUQ01000535.1 GCA_004297635.1 Rhizorhabdus sp.
GGTGCCCAGATAGATGCGATCATATTTGGCGTCATAGGCCATCGCATGCCAGACGGTGCCGCCGCCGCCGAACTTCCACCATTCACCGGTCCAGGTCTTGGCCGCCGCTTCCATCGCCTTGTTCTCGAAGCCCTTGGCGGGATCGCCCGGCACGACATACCAGCGCCACGCCTTCTTGCCGGTCTTCGCGTCATAGGCGGTGACATAGCCGCGCGTCGGGCTGTAGTCGGCGCCGCCGAAGCCGACGACGACCTTGTCCCCTGCCACCCACGGCGGGCCGGTGATATAGCCATGCTCGGCCTCGTCGAGCGTCTGCACCGACCAGCGCGGCTTGCCGGTCTTCGCATCGACCGCGATCAGCCGCCCTTCGCGCGTCGCGGTGTAGACGAGCCCGTCCTTATAGGCGATGCCGCGCGTCCCCCAGCCGGCGCGCATGCGCGTCTTCGCCTCGGGCTGGCTCGCGACATCGGGATCATAGCGCCACAACAGCTTGCCGGTGCGGGCGTCGAGCGCATGGACGACGCTGAGGCCGACCGCGAAATAGACGATGCCGTTCACTTCCAGCGGCTGGGTGTAGGAATCGAACGTGTCGATGTCATAATACCAGGCAAGGCCCAGCTTCCCGACATTGCCGCTATTGACCTGCGCCAGCGGGCTATAATGCTGCTCGTCGCTGTCGCCGCCGAAGCTCGTCCAGTCGGCGCGCACCGCGCCCGCCTGCGGCCCCGCCAGGGCCACGGACTGCATCGTCACCGCCGCGCACAGGGGCAGCGAGACGAGGGCCGTGATCGCCGCGCCGCGAAGCTTGCCGTTCATAATGCGATCCTCTCCGATATTTATTGCACCATTGTGCAGTTTTTATCGGCTGTCAACATCGGATGCATACGCGCCGCGCCGGCTCGGCCTGCCGCGCGGCATCGGTAAGGATCGTTCGGCCGGAAACGGTATCGCTCCGGAACCAAAGCCCCGCTCATGCGTCTCGCGAGGATCGGCGCAAGCCGACGAGGGGGACAATGAAGCCGGGCAGAAAACATAGCGCGATCATCGCGATAGGGCTGATATCGGCCATGCTGTATCCTTGCGCCGCCCTCAACGCGCAGAGCATCGAAGAACTGCGCGACATGTCGATCGAGGATCTCGCCCAGTTCGACATATCGTCCGTCACCAAGTCCGCCGGCACCCTCGGCGATGCTCCGGCCTCCATCTATGTCATCACCCATGACGACATCATCCGGTCGGGCAATATCACCCTGCCCGGCATGCTGCGGCTGGCGCCCAATCTACAGGTGATGCGCGGTGGCAATGGCGGCCTGGTGGTCACGGCACGCGGCCTCGGCGGCAATGCCGGGGCGCAGAGCTTCTCGAACAAGCTGCTGGTGCTCATCGACGGCCGCAGCGTCTATTCCCCGCTCTATTCCGGCGTCTATTGGGATATGCAGGATCTGCTGCCCGAGGACATCGACCGGATCGAGGTCATCAGCGGTCCGGGCGCCACATTATGGGGCGCCAACGCGGTCAACGGCGTGATCAACATCATCACCCGGCCCGCAGGCGCGACCCAGGGCCTGTACGCCACCGGCGTGATCGGCAACAAGACCCGCGATGCCGGGCTCCGCTACGGCGGCCGCGTCGGGGAGACGATCAGCTACCGGCTGTTCGCCAAGGGCCATCGCAATCGCGACACCGGCAAGGCGCTCGACAATGACAGCTGGCGGCTCCAGGGCGGTTTCCGGGTCGACTGGACTCCGACCGAGACCGACCGGCTGATGGTGCAGGGCGATGCCTATCAGGGCGCGCGCAACCAGACGGGCGCCGCCCGTGAGGACATGCACGGCCGCGACATCCTGGCGCGGTGGAATCGCGACGGCGCGATGTCGTCGCTGCAGGTCCAGGCCTATTATGACC
>SCUQ01000536.1 GCA_004297635.1 Rhizorhabdus sp.
GGCTGGAAGCGCAGGCTGCCCTTAGCGGAGTCGAGATGGTACAGTCCCTGGTCGGAACCGACCCACAATCCCCCGCGCCCGTCGTCGGCGAGGGCGCCGATATGGAAGCGTCCCTGGCCGCGGCCGATCGCAATGGCGACGAAGCGGTCGCGCGCGGCATCATAGCGCGCCAGTCCGCCAGCGCCGCCGCCGATCCAGAGCCGGCCGGCGCGGTCGACATGCAGGGTCTGGATCCAGTCGTCGGGCAGGCTGCCCGGCACTGCCGGGTTGGTCTTGTAGCTGTGGAAGCGATAGCCGTCCCAGCGGGCCAGCCCGCCCTGGGTACCGATCCAGATGAAGCCGTCGCGATCCTGGGCAAGCGCGGTCGGCACGGGATGCGGCAGGCCCTGATCGCGGCCATAATTATGGAAGACGGTGGCGGTCAGGTCGCGCCAGCGTTCGGCGCGGACCGATTGAGCGGTGGACAGCCACAGCAGCAGGATGACGATCGCTGCCGCGCCGATTCGCGATAGCCGCCTTTGATGCTTTGCGATCAAACGCTACTGCCCCCGGATGCCCGCCGTCACCATAGCAGGCGCCCGCGCCAAGACCAGACGTCAGAAATGCGGGGCAGCTGTCCCGCGCTGGATCAGCGTCGGCGCTTGACCAGCCGCAAGGTCGGCCAATCGCCGCGGACGACGCTGTCGGCCAGATAGAAGCCCTGCCGGCGATAGGCCTGCGCCACCGCCTCCGCCTGGCTGTCGAGCAGGCCGGCGAGGATGATCGTCCCGCCCGGCAGCACCGCGGCGGCGAAGACCGGTGCCAGCTCGATCAGCGGACCGGCCAGGATATTGGCGATCAGCAGGTCGTAGGGCAGGCGGGCCTTGAGCCGGCGATGGGCGAGGCCGGGGGCGACGACCAGTTCGATCTGGTTGCGCCCGCGCCCAAGCGGGATACCGTTCGCGGCCGCATTCTCGGCGGTTACTTCGATCGAAACCGGGTCGATGTCCGACGCGATCGTCTTGGCCGCCGGCCACAGCGCACGCGCCGCGAAGGCGAGCAGGCCGGTGCCGGTGCCGATATCGGCAATATCGGTGAAGCGCCGGCCCGACCGCCGGAGCCGGTCGAGCATCATCAGGCAGCCGGTGGTCGTTTCGTGATGGCCGGTGCCGAAGGCGCGGCCCGCATCGATCAGGAAGCCGGTCATGCCGTCCGGCACATGATCGGCATTATAGGGGGTGTGGACGAAGAAGCGTCCGGCCCGGATCGGCTCCAGCCCCGATTGGGACAGCGTGACCCAGTCGTCCTCCGGGATATGTGTGACGACGGGCTTTGCCGCGGCCGCGCTTGGCGCCAGCGCCGCGATCGCCGCGATCAGCGCCTTGGAGGGTTTGTTCTCGACATAGGCATCGAGCTGCCAGTCATCGGGCCGGTCGGGATCGGGCTCGCTCGTCATCAGCGTCGGCTGCGGATCGATGCCGGCGAGTTCGGGCGCCGCGTCGCTGATCCATTCGGCTTCGGCCTTGGTGCAGGGCAGGGTGATCTTCCAGCTGCCCTCGCGCTCGGGCGCGAAGGGGAAGCCGGTGACGCCGTCGCCCTTGGGCTCGGCCTTGCGCGTCTTAACGGACATAGGAGGCCCCGTTGATGTCGATCACCGCGCCGGTCATCGACGGCGGCGCGGCCAGCGCCAGGAAACGGACGGTCTCGGCGACCTCCTCGGGATCGGCGACCTTCCCCAGCGGAATGTCGGCGAGCATCTTGTCGCCGCCGCGGCTGGCCAGATAATCGTCGGCCATGCCGGTCATCGTGAAGCCCGGGCAGATCGCGAAGGCCAGGATATTCTCGGCGGCATAGCCGCGCGCGATCGTCTTGGTCATCGCCACCATGCCGGCCTTGGACGCCGCATAATGCCAGTGGGCGGGGCTGTCGCCGCGATAGGCGGCGCGGCTCGCGACATTGATGATGCGGCCGCCGTCATGGCGGCGGAAATGCAGCACCGCATGGCGGCACAGATCGGCGGCGGCGGCGAGGTTGATCTGCAGCGTGCGGTTCCACGCCTCGGTCCAGGATGCATCGGGCGCATCGATCGAGGCGGCCTCGAAAATGCCGGCATTGTTCACCAGCACGTCGATCCGGCCGTCGAGCGCGTCCATCGCCTGTTCCCAGATGCGGCGGGGCGCGGTGGCGTCGGTCAGGTCGGCGGCGATCATGCCGTCATCCTCTTCGCCCGCGCTGGAGCGGTGGCCGATGATGCGGACATCCTCGCCGCCGAAGCGGGCGAGGATAGCCTTGCCGATGCCCCGGCTGGTGCCGGTAGCGAGGATATGGATGGTCATGGGGGGGCGATTAGGCGGTGGCGCGGATTGGCGCAACGCTAGGCTGAGCGCCCAGACGTCCAAAAGCGTCACCCCAGCGAA
>SCUQ01000537.1 GCA_004297635.1 Rhizorhabdus sp.
CCGGCTGTGCATCAGCGCGTGTGCGATGAAGTGACGTGCTGGATCGAGGCGCAGGGCTGGCGATGTGCCGGCATCACGCGCAGCCCGATCACCGGGCCGGAGGGCAATGTCGAATTTCTGATCGGCGCCTTTCGCGAGCGTGATGGCATGGGCGATATGGAACCAAAGGAACGGCCGGACAGTCTGGATATTCTATGACTGATTCAGGCACCATTACCCCGAAACGCCCGAACGGCTGGCTGCGCTGGGCACTGGTGACAGTGCCTGCGATCGTCCTCCTCGGCCTGCTGTCGGCCAGGCTGGGCGATTCGGGCTATGGCAACCCGTGGTTCGACAGGCTGATCAAGCCAGAGATCATGCCGCCGGGCTGGGCTTTCCCCGTTGCCTGGACGACCCTCTATATCCTGATGGGTTTTGCGCTTGCGCTGATCCTCGATGCGCGAGGGGCGCGGTGGCGCGGGATCGCGATTGCACTATTCCTGTTCCAGCTAGCGCTCAACATGGCCTGGTCGCCGGTGTTTTTCGGCCTGCACCGCATCATGCTGGCGCTGGGCCTGATCATCGCCATGCTGTTCTGGTCGGTTCTGGCGACCATGTTGTTCTGGCGAATCCGGCGCGTTGCGGCCTGGCTGATGTTGCCCTATCTGGCGTGGCTGATGTTCGCGGGATTGCTCAACTGGCAGATACACAAGCTCAATCCCCATGGGATGACCCTTGTGCCGGGGCCGGGGGATACCCAGATCATCGTCCAGTAAGCGTCAGCGCGATATGAGAAGGAATGGGACGATGCAGTCCGAAAACCGCCTGTTCGACGATTTCGTTAAGATGATGAACGGCGCCGCGGGTACGCTGGCCGGCATGGGCCGGGAGGCCGAATCCTCATTCAAGGAACGGGTGAAGGAATGGGTCGGCGGGCTTGATCTCGTCAGCCGGGAAGAGTTCGACGCCGTGAAGGCGATGGCCGCCGCCGCGCGCGATGAGGTCGAGGCGTTGAAGGCACGGCTGGATGCGATGCAGCCGGCTGACATAGCGCCCCCGGGCAATGGGAAGCGCGGGGGGTGATCCCCAGCTATCCACAGAAATCATGGTCTCGCCGGCTTGAACTGTGCGCTGTTCCGCGCCACGGAGATGTGCGTGGAACGGAGCGTGATCCGATCGCACCAGGGCAGCGGAGTTAGCCCCGATGGACGTCGACGACTTTGAATCGGCCCGCGATGCGAGCGCCCCGATCGATATGCTGGAGCATTATTTCGCCGCCCGCGGCTGGGATTTCCAGCGCGCCGGCGATGAGGAGATCGTCGCGCAGTTCCAGGGTAGCTGGGCGCAATATGAGCTTCGCGCGGTATGGCGCGAGGAAGATCGGGTTCTACAGTTCCTGGCGCTGCCCGACATCCGCGTGACCGCGGACAAGCGCGGGGCGATGTATGAGACGATGGGGCTGATCAACGAGCAGCTCTGGCTGGGCCACTTCGAGATGTGGACCAGTTCCTCGATGGTGCTGTTCCGGCATGCCGCCCTGCTTGAAGTGCACAGCGGCGATCCGGTGTTGAGCCTCGATCAGGCGGAGACGCTGATCGAGACGGCGATCGACGAATGCGAGCGCTTCTATCCCGTCTTCCAGTTCGTGCTGTGGAGCGACAAGACACCGCAGGAGGCTATCGCCGCCGCGATGATCGAGACTCAGGGCGAGGCCTGACGCTATGTCCCAGGGGGCTTTGTGGCTGCTGGGCGCCGGCAATATGGGCGGGGCGATGCTGCGGGGCTGGCTTGCGTCGCCGGGGTGGAACCGGCCGATCATCGTCATCGATCCTTTCGTCGCGGATCTTCCGGCTGGAGCAACCCTGCTGCGCGAAATTCCAAAAGGCGCGGATCAACCCGACAATCTCGTGCTCGCCGTGAAGCCGCAGCAACTGGGCGATGTCCGGTCGGCCTTCGCGGACAAAAGCGGTTCTCCCCGGCTGTTGCTGTCGATCCTCGCCGGGGTCGAAACAGCCACGCTCCTGGACGCATTTGGCGCGGATGTCACCGTGCGGGCGATGCCCAATCTGCCCGTATCGATCGGGGAGGGCGTGACCGCGCTGTTCTCGAACGATGCCGATGATATGGTGCGTGATGAAGCCGCGCAGCTGGTAGCGCCGCTCGGGCTGGTCGAATGGATCGGCGAGGAGAAGCTGTTCGACGCGGTGACGGCGCTATCCGGCTGCGGCCCGGGCTTCCTGTTTCGCTTTGTCGAGGCGATGGCGGATGCGGGTACGGCGCTGGGCCTGCCCGCCGATCAGGCACTGCGGCTGGCGATCGCCACCGTCAAGGGATCCGGGCTCCTCGCGGCGCAATCACCGGAAAGCCCGGCGATCCTGGCGGACCGCGTCGCGAGCCCAGGCGGCAGCACCCGTGAGGGTCTTAATGTCCTGGATGGGGACGGGCGGCTCAAAGCCCTCATGCGAGAGACGCTGGCCGCCGCGGCGCGGCGCAATGCGGAACTGGCGGCAGCTGCGCGCGCCGGCTAGGCCCAGTCGAGCGAGCGCTCGCGGACGATAGTCCTGAAATTGGCGCAGTCGAGGCGTGTACCGAGCAAAGGGCCCAGCTGGGCCAGATCGCAATCGAATATCTCGTGCAGCCTGCGGATGCTGGCATCGCTGAGCACCGGCTTTTCAGGCATCTGCCAGTGGCGCTTGATGCGATCTCGAATCGATCGGGGGACCAGGGCCCGTCGAAGACTGCGCGCCGGCGGATTATCGACCAATCGATCGCGCCAGACGCTATCGCGCAGCCGATCCGCCGATACATTCTGCGCGGCCAGCCCGTCCGACCATAACGGTGCTCCAGCATAGCCGATGTGCCGGCATATCCGTTCGAGTTCCTGCTGCGGGGCCGCTGCCATTCGCTCGGCAAAGACCGGAAGAATCGCACCGGCACCGAAGCTGTCCAGCCACGGCCTGATCTGCATAGCATAGCAACCATAATCGATCAGTTCGGGATGGCGATCGATCGCGGCATCGATCGGGCCTTCGATCGATCGTTCGAGCCACCCATGGCTGTAATGGGAAACCAGCCGGTCGACCGGATGGCGCATCATGTAGATCAGTTTCGCCTGCGGGATAGCGGCATGGAGGCGGGGCAGGGCATCGGGCAGCGTCGGCAGCTTGGTATAATGCGTGCTGGCCTCACCACGGAGATCGCGGGGCTTGGCGCCCGAGAACAGCGCCCGATACCAGTCGAACCCCAGCGCCCAGCGATCTGGATCGCTGAAGAAATTCGGCTCTTTCGGCGTGGCCATGAAGATGCCGGGTTGCGCGGCCAGCTGCATCTGCAGCGTGCTGGTCGCTGCCTTCATTGCGCCGATGATGATGAAATCGGGAAAGCCGGGGCCGGTCATGCGGCCAGCTCACGCGCCCGGTACATCAAGCCGCCGGGGCCATAATAATGGAACAGAAAGTCTCGCCATAGACGCGGCGCTTCATGATGGCGCCGCCCGCGCAGCCGGGCGATCAGCGCACCCGGCGGAGCAGCGATCAGCCAGAGAAGGTTGGCGAGGTGGGTCTGCGCGAGCCCGTAGCGGCGCAGAGATCGG
>SCUQ01000538.1 GCA_004297635.1 Rhizorhabdus sp.
CGCGGGCGCCACCCCGCATATGACCCGCTACATTCTCGGCTGGGGCCTCTTCCTTGTCATCGTCGTATTTCTGGTCGTTCTGAGCTTCAATAACTGGGGCTGATAAGCCTGGTCGCAGGGGGCCGGCGCCGTTGCGGTGCGGCGCTTTCAGCATTGGACTAGCCATGGCCGCCGTCCTTCGTTAGGAGCCTTGTTCTTGCCCCGATCGGGGTTTGAAACAGCTTCAACGATCACGGATTGAACGACTTTGGCCAGCGCACCGCCGCCCATCGAAAATAGCGATATTTCGCCCATCTCGATCGAAGACGAGATGAAGACGAGCTATCTCGACTATGCGATGTCCGTCATCGTCTCGCGCGCCCTTCCGGATGTGCGGGACGGCCTGAAGCCCGTTCACCGCCGAATCCTTTTCGCCTGCCAGGAAGGCGGCTTCGTCCCCGGCCGGCCCTATCGCAAGTCGGCCAAGATCGTCGGCGACGTGATGGGCAATTATCACCCGCATGGCGACAGCTCCATCTACATGGCGCTGGCCCGCATGGCCCAGGATTGGGCAATGCGGGTGATGCTGATCGACGGCCAGGGCAATTTCGGGTCGATGGACCCGGATATGCCGGCGTCGATGCGTTACACCGAGGCGCGGCTGAGCAAGCCGGCCATGGCGCTGCTGGAGGATATCGACAAGGATACGGTCGATTTCAGCGCCAATTATGACGGGTCCTTGCAGGAGCCCGTGGTGCTTCCCGCGCGCTTTCCGAACCTGCTGGTCAACGGCGCCGGCGGTATCGCGGTCGGCATGGCCACCAACATACCCCCGCACAATCTCGGTGAGGTGATCGCGGGCTGCAAGGCCTACATCCTCAACGGTGCGATCACCATCGAGGAACTCAACGAGATCATTCCCGGTCCCGACTTCCCGACGGGTGGCCTGATCCTCGGCAAGGGCGGCGCCCGTAACGCCTATCACCTCGGCAAGGGCTCGATCATCATGCGCTCGCGCCATGTGGTCGAGGAGGGACGCGGCGACAAGCGCTCGATCGTGCTGACCGAAATCCCCTATCAGGTCGGCAAGAGCGGCCTGGTGGAGGGCATCGCCGAAGCCGCCAAGGACAAGCGGATCGAAGGCATCAGCGACATCCGGGACGAATCGAGCCGCCTCGGCGTTCGCATCGTCATCGATCTGAAGCGCGACGCGACACCCGATGTCGTGCTCAACCAGCTCTGGCGCCATACCCAGGCGCAGACCAGTTTCCCCGCCAACATGCTCGCGATCCGGGGCGGCCGCCCCGAGGTGCTGACGCTGCGGGACATCATCGAAGCCTTCGTGAAGTTCCGCGAGGAAGTCATCACCCGGCGCTCGAAGTTCGAGCTGGCCAAGGCACGCGACCGGGCCCACATCCTGCTCGGCCTCGTCATCGCCGTCACCAACCTCGATGAGGTGGTGCGCATCATCCGCGGATCGGCCAGCCCGGCCCATGCCCGCGCCGCGCTGATCTCGCGCGAATGGCCGCGCGGTGAGATCGAACAATATATCAAACTGGTCGAAGCGGTTGAATCGGTCGGCGATTCCCCGACCTATCAGCTCACCGAGATACAGGTCCGCGCGATCCTCGACCTGCGCCTGCATCGCCTGACGGCGCTCGGCCGCGACGAGATCGGCGAAGAGCTGGCCAAGCTGGCGGCGTCGATCGCCGAACTGCTGCACATCCTTGGCGATCGCGCCCGTCTCTACGAGGTGATGGTCGAGGAGTTCGACGCGATACTCGTCGAGTTCGCCACACCGCGCAAAACCGAGATCGCCCCCGCCGGCGACACGATCGACGACGAGGATCTGATCGAGCGGGAAGAGATGGTCGTCACCGTCACCCATGGCGGTTACATCAAGCGTACCCCGCTCGAGGCGTTCCGCGCCCAGCGCCGTGGCGGCAAGGGCCGTTCCGGCATGGGCACCAAGGACGAGGATGCCGTCACCGAACTGTTCGTGACGAGCACCCACACGCCCGTGCTGTTCTTCTCGGATCACGGCAAGGTCTATCGCAAGAAGGTGTGGCGCCTCCCGGAAGGCGCCCCGCAGGCGCGCGGCCGGCCGATGATCAACCTGCTGCCGCTGGCGCCGGGCGAGAAGATCACCACCGTGCTGCCGCTGCCCGAGGATGAGGAAAGCTGGGGTGCGCTCCACGTCGTCTTCGCTACCGCGCACGGCAATGTCCGCCGCAATTCGATGGACGCCTTCGCCAACGTGCCGACCAACGGCAAATTCGCGATGCGCTTCGACGAGGATGCGACCGACCGGCTGATCGGGGTCGCGCTGCTCACCGAGGATGACGACGTCCTGCTCGCGACGCGAGGCGGCCGCGCCATACGCTTCGCATCGACCGACATTCGCGAATTCCAGAGCCGCACCTCGACGGGCGTGCGCGGCATCCTGCTCAAGGGCGACGACGAGGTGATCTCGCTTTCGATCCTCAAGGGTTTCGACGCCACCACCGAGGAGCGCGACGCCTATCTGCGTGCCGCCCCCTGGAAGGACAATGACGCCGAACCGACCCTGCCCGCCGGGCGGATCAAGGAGTTCGAGGCCGCCGAGGAGTTCATCCTCACGGTCTGCGCCAATGGCTATGGCAAGCGCAGCTCGGCCTATGAATATCGCCGCACCGGCCGCGGCGGCCAGGGCATCGGCAATATCGACAATCTCGAGCGCAACGGCCCGGTCGTCGCCAGCTTCCCGGCGCATGACGGCGAGCAGCTGATGCTGGTCACCGATCAGGCCAAGCTGATCCGCATGCCGATCAACGGCACCCGCGTGATCGGCCGCAACTCGGCCGGCGTCCGCCTTTTCAACGTATCCGACGACGAACATGTCGTCGGCGCGGCGAGGATCCAGGAAAGCGACGACGACGGCGACGGCGAAGGTAGCGAGGATATCGCCGACACCGCGCCCGATGCCGGCGAGACGCCAGAGGCCTGACATCCGCACTGTTCCGGATCAGGCGGCCAAGATCCTCAGGCTAGCGGTTCGCCACCGCGGCCGAGCCTGCCGCCGTACCTGGCCGCAATCCGACGGATAGGTACGGCGCCGTCCGGTTCCCTCAGACGCCCTTCAGCACTGCCTCGAGCTGATCGATCGGATGGTTGACCAGGTCCTTGTCGACCTCCGCGACGATCTTGGCCTCGACCGCCTTGCCATAATGCTGGCGAAGCTCGCCCAGGGTTCGCGGTGGCGCGACCACGACCAGCTGCTCGATCCCACCGCGCTCGACCCGCTTGCTAAGCAGCCCGGCGGTGTCCTTAGCGAACCGGTCCTCCTCCATCTGGTGATAGTTTGGCTCATCCATCGCGCTGCGGCCGCCGCCGACCACGTTCATCGCCCGGCCCGGCGCATCACTCTTCAGGTCGCGATCCTCAAGATCGGCATGGGCGCGCTGATCTTCGACGACGAGGTTGAGGAACTCCTCATCCCCCTCGTTGCGCAGGAACAGCGATTTGCGGCCGTCGGCGACCAGAACCAGCGTGTCGTGGGAAATGCGCATGAAGCTCTCCTTTCAGGGATTTGAAGGGAGAACGTCTCAGTCGGGGGAGAAGTTGCCCGGACGGACCCGGCGATAGATCGCGAAATAGGCTGAGGCCGTCGTGACGATCAGCACCGGGACCAGCAACATCTGGCCGATCTGCAGCAGCCACGCCACCGGGCCACCTGCGGCGAAACGCGTGATCATCGCGACGCGCAGGACCGAGCCGAGCAGGATCAACGGCAATATCGCACCGAAGACGAGCAGGAAGCCGCGTAACCAGAAGGGGCGAACGGCGGCCACCGCCTGACGGAAGCCGAGGCTCCCGTCATCGCTGAGCAAGGCCACATACCATGGGTATAGAGGCACCGACACAAACAGCCACATCACCAAGGCGATGGGAACGAACAGGCCCCGCCCCCCGCCGGCAAGGTCTGCGGCCAGATGGCCCGCACGCGTGAACAGATATTGGTCAACCAGCTGGATCACGATCATCGCGACCGCGCCGAGCACCACGCGCGGACCGATCCGCCACACCCTCGCCCGGTCGCCGCCGAAGCGCCACCAGCGCATCGCGAAGGTGCTGACGATCAGCATGGCCAGGGTATTGAGCACGGCCATGCTGATCCTGAAGGCTTCGGCCTGCGACATCAGGACGAGATCGGCGGCGATCAGGCCGCGCTGGAGGAGCTGGACCGCCAGCGGCAACGCCGCGATCAGCGGCATCGCGGCGATGAAGGCCGTGACCCGGCGGTAGATGGCGCCATATTCTCCACCCATGCCCGTCATCCCCCTTCTTGCGGCGCCCCCGCCGGCGTTCAATAGTTCGGGAACAGCTTGCGGCTGAGCTGCCCGTGCCATGGGCTGCCATGATAGTTGAAGAAGAACCAGCCGTAGAAGGTCACGAAGAACAATACGACCAGCGCCAGCGGATCGCGGTTCGACCGCATGTGGCGAAACAGCGCCAGGTCCGCGGCGCGGCGCTCGCGCTCGCTGCCGCCGCCATATATGCCATAGGCATTGTCATGGGCGCGGCACCCTGCATTGCGATTATGCTTGGTGCCGTCCATGAAAAGGCAATAGTGACGCTCTTTGTCAGCCATGAGGCGAGTAAACAGGCGCGATGCCGGCGTTCAAGCGGAAAATCTTCTATCTCAGCGGCTTCGATCCGCGCGGTGCGCGCTTCTATCAGCAGCTCTATACGGAGCAGGCTGCGCTGTTCGGCGCAACCGCGGGACGGCGGATCGAGGTCGGCGAACGCCGCCGCGAACCGCCCCACTCGGCCGCCTGGAAGATCCGCGACGTCGATGCCGACACCGAGGTA
>SCUQ01000539.1 GCA_004297635.1 Rhizorhabdus sp.
GCCATGCGCCGGGCCCCACAGGCAGGCGATGCCGGCCGCGATGCAGGCGAAGGGGTTCGCGCCCGACGAACCGGCCAGCCGCACGGTCGAGGTCGAGGCATTCTGCTCATGATCGGCGTGAAGGATGAAGATCTTGTCCATCGCCGATTCGATGACCGGATCGACCTCATATTCCTCGGCCGGCACGCCGAAGGTCATGCGCAGGAAATTGGCGGTGTAGCTCAGGTCGTTGCGCGGATAGAGGAAGGGCTGTCCCACCGAATATTTATAGGCCATCGCCGCGATCGTCGGCATCTTGGCGATCAGCCGGTGCGACGCGATCATGCGCTGCTTGGGATCGTTGATATCGGTCGAGTCATGGTAGAAGGCCGAAAGCGCGCCGACCACGCCGCACATGATCGCCATCGGGTGCGCATCGCGGCGGAAGCCGCGATAGAAGGTCGCCAGCTGCTCGTGGAGCATCGTGTGGCGGCTGATCGTGTAGGTGAAGTCCGCCAGCTCCTTGCCGCTCGGCAATTCGCCGTTGAGCAGCAGGTAGGACACTTCCATGAAGCTCGACTGTTCGGCGAGCTGGTCGATCGGATAGCCGCGATGCAGGAGGATGCCTTCGTCGCCATCGATATAGGTCAGCGCCGACTGGCAGGATGCCGTCGAGGTGAAGCCGGGATCATAGGTGAACGCGCCGGTCGCGGCGTAGAGCTTGCGGATGTCGATGACATCGGGGCCCGTCGTGCCCGACAGGACAGGATATTCGGACGACTTGCCGCCGAACTCCACCTTCACGTTATCCGCCATGTTCAATCTCCTGTCGTTCGCCCCTGTGCCGGCATGCCGGCAACCATGTTCTACCCCAGACGTCTACCGCAACCGGTCATCCAGCCGTCCCAGGCTCTCCTCGCGGCCGAGAAGCTCCAGGACATCGAAAATACCGGGGGAGGTGGTGCGGCCGGTGAGCGCCGCGCGAAGCGGTTGTGCTACCTTGCCGAGGCCGATCCCCCCTTGCTCCGCCACCCGCCGAACGGCCGCCTCCAGCGCGGGGGCCGACCACTCGGCAGTGGCGGCAAGCGCTTCGCGGGCCAGGGCCAGCAATGCCTTGCCGGGCTCGTCTAGCAGCGATGCGGCCTTCTCGTCCATATCGAGCGGGCGAGTGCGAAACAGAAAGGTCGCCCCGTCAGCCAACTCATTGATATCCTTGGCTCTTGGTTTGAGGTGGGGAATGCTGCGTAGCAGAAGCTCGCGTTCCGCCGAGTCGATTTCGCGGCCGATCCGGGCCGCGACTCCGGGGGCCGCAAGGTCGGCCAGCCGGCTGTCGTCGGCCTCGCGCATATAATGGCCGTTCAGATTTTCCAGCTTCTTGAAGTCGAAGCGCGACGGCGAACGCCCGACCCCGGCCAGATCGAACCATGTGACGGCCTGGTCGCGGGCGATGATCTCGTCGTCGCCATGACCCCAGCCTAGCCGGAGCAGATAATTGTTCACCGCTTCGGGCAGCAGGCCCATCTCGTCGCGATAGGCATCGACGCCCAGCGCGCCGTGCCGCTTGGACAGCTTGGCCCCATCGGCGCCGTGGATCAGCGGAATATGGGCATAGATCGGATCGGGCCAGCCGCCCTCGGTCGCATCGAGTGCGCGGATCATCGCGAGCTGGCGGAAGGCGTTGTTGAGATGGTCGTCGCCCCGGATCACATGGGTCACGCCCATATCATGATCATCGACCACCACAGCCAGCATATAGGTCGGCGTTCCGTCGGACCGGAGCAGGATCATGTCGTCCAGCTCGGCATTCTGCACCGTGACCGGCCCCTGGACCCGATCTTCGATCGTCACCTCGCCGGTGCGCGGCGCCTTCAACCGGACGACGAAGGGTGCACCGGCCGGAGCATCGGAAGCGTCGCGGTCGCGCCACCGGCCGTCATAACGCAGCGGCTGTTTCGCGGCACGCTGCTGCTCGCGCAGCTCGGCCAGTTCCTCTGGGGTCGCATAGCAGCGATAGGCGTGGCCGCTGGCCAGCAGCTGTTGAGCCACCTCGGCATGGCGGGCGGCGCGTGCGAACTGATAGACGACGTCGCCGTCCCAGTTCAGATCGAGCCATCGCATCCCGTCCAGGATCGCCTCGATCGCCGGCTGGGTCGATCGCGCCCGATCGGTGTCCTCGATACGGAGCAGGAATTTGCCGCCATGGTGCCGGGCGAACAGCCAGTTGAACAGGGCCGTCCGGGCCCCCCCGATATGGAGGAATCCGGTTGGCGATGGGGCGAAGCGCGTGACCACCGATGCTTCGGCTGTTGCTCTCGGGGTCGGATTTTCGGTGCTTGCGCCCACGCGCAGTTTCTCCAAGATCGGCGCGATGGCCTGCAATGTCGATGCGCCACGTAAAGCATTTTCCGGCCGGGTCAAACTGGCGGCCGAGTCGAAAAATGCTCATATGACCGCTTATCGGGGCGGAGCGTGAACGCGCGTCTGCCCGGCCTGATGATCCGGCGGATCGAGGCGGCATTGGAGGCCGAGCGCGACCAGCTGGCGCTATGGTTGCCGATTGCGCTCGGGGCCGGCATCGCGCTGTGGCTCATCCTGCCTGACAGGACGAGCTGGTTCGGTGCGATGGCACTGCTCGGCGGCGTCGCTCTCGCCGGGCTTGCGGTCGGGCTCGGCCGTCGGTTCGGGCTGGCGCTGCTGGTGGGCGGTGTCGTGGCGCTGATCGGTTTGCTGCTGGTGTGGACGCGTGCCGACTGGGTGGCCGCGCCCCGCATCGATCGGCCGCGGGTGGCGCTGGTGTCGGGGCGGATCGAGCTTGTCGAGCGGCTGCCGGCGCGTGAACTGGTGCGGCTCACCATCGCCACCGATCCCGGCCTGATGCTGCCGCCGCGCCTGCGGCTCAACGTCGACGACACCGACCTGGCCGGGCCGGTTGCGGGGGGCAGCCGTATTGCGGTGCGGGCCCGCTTGCTTCCGCCGGCGCCGCCAGCGGTGCCCGGCGGTTATGATTTCGCCCGCGCCGCCTGGTTTCAGGGTCTGGGCGCGACGGGCAAGGCGCTCGATCCGCCGCGCATCACGCCGACCGCTGGCAAGGGCAGCCTTCTTACATGGCTCGCGGATGTCCGTGCCCGGCTGTCGCAGCATATCGAGGCGCAGGTCGCGGGGGCCAGCGCCGGGGGGATCGCGGCCAGCCTCGCCACCGGGGATCAGGGTGCGATCGCCGAGGAGGATGCGGAGGCGCTGCGCCGGTCGGGGCTCGCGCACCTGCTGTCGGTATCGGGGCTGCACGTGTCGGCGGTGGTCGGCGGCGTCATGCTGCTGACGCTCCGGCTGCTGGCGCTGAGCCCGGCACTGGCGCTGCGCGCGCCGTTGCTGGTGATCGCGGCGGGCGCGGGGGCGCTGGCAGGGATAGGCTAAACATTGTTGTCGGGCTCGCAGGTGCCGACGATCCGATCCTGCGTGGCGGCGCTGCTGGTGCTGGCCGGGATCGCCATGGGGCGGGAGGCGATCACCCTGCGGCTGGTCGCGACCGGTGCGCTGATCGTTCTGCTGCTCTGGCCCGAGGCGCTGGCGGGGCCCAGCTTCCAGTTGAGTTTCGCCGCAGTGACGGCGCTGGTGGCCCTGCTCGACCATCCCCGCATCGCCGCCTTCGCGGCGCGGCGGGAGGAGGGGGCTGTGCTGCGCTGGGGCCGGGCCCTGGCGACCCTGCTGCTGTCGGGCCTGGTGATCGAAGCTGCATTGGCGCCGATCGCGCTGTTTCATTTCCACAAGTCGGGTCTGTACGGCGCGGCCGCCAATATCGTCGCGATTCCGCTGACAACGTTCGTGATCATGCCGCTGGAGGCGCTGGCGCTGCTGCTCGACATGGCCGGCATCGGCGCACCTGTCTGGTGGCTGGTGTCGCAGGCGCTGGCGCTGCTTCTGTGGATCGCGCACCGCGTCGCCGATGCGCCGGGGGCCGTCGCGATGCTGCCGACCATGGCGTGGGGCGCCTTTGCGCTGATGGTGGTCGGCGGCCTGTGGCTGGCGCTGTGGCGAACGCCGCTCAGGCGCTGGGGTGCGGTGCCGCTCGCGGCAGGCGCGCTCTGGGCGATCGTCTCGCCCGCGCCCGATCTGCTCATCACCGGCGACGGACGCCATGTCGCGCTGGTGCTCGGCGACGGGCGGGTGGCGCTGCTGCGCGAGCGGACCGGGGATTATATGCGCGGCGTGCTGAGTGAGGCGGCGGGGGTGGACGGCGAGCCGCTGCCGTTCGACGCGCTGATGCAGGTGCGCTGCTCGGCTGATCTATGCACCGCGCAGATGAATCGGGGCGGGCGGCGCTGGCGCATTCTGGCTACGCGCAGTCCCTATCTGGTCGAGTGGCGCCGCATGGTCCGCGCCTGCGCCACCGCCGATATCGCGATCAGCGAGCGCCGTCTGCCGCGCGGCTGCAACCCGCGCTGGCTGAAGATCGACCGGCCGATGCTGGCGCGGACGGGCGGCCTGGCGATCGATCTCGATCGGGCGCGCATCGATGGCGTCGCCGCTCATGTCGGCGCGCATCCCTGGTCGGTATTCCGCCGCTGATGGCCGGGATACAGACTCCGCGCCTGCTGCTGCGCCCCGCCCGGCCGAGCGACGTCGTCGATCTTCACGGGGTGCTCAGCGACCGGCGAGCGATGCGCTACTGGTCGAGCCTGCCGCATACGACGATCGCGCAGACGCGTGCGTGGCTATCTGTCGCTGGAACGGCCTATTGCGCCTTCAGGCCGCTCATCCCGGGGAAAGACTGAGCGGAGGAGGAGGGCCGGTCAATAACGCCGCAGCAGCCCCGCCAGCTTGCCCTGGATGCGGACCTGATCGGGCTTGTAGCGTTGCGGATCATAGGCGCGGTTGGCCGGATCGAGCCGGATCATCGCGCCTTCCTTGCGGAAATATTTGAGCGTCGCTTCATGGTCGGCGATCAGCGCGACCACGATCTCGCCGTCGCGCGCGGTGCTGGTCGAGCGGATCAGCGCATAGTCGCCATCGAGAATGCCGGCCTCGACCATCGAGTCCCCCGATACTTCGAGCGCATAATGCTCGCCCGGCCCGAGCAGTGCGGCGGGAACCGACAGGCTGCTCTGCCCTTCGAGCGCCTCGATCGGCAGACCGGCGGCGATGCGGCCGTGCAACGGGATGTCGAGGACATTCTCGTTGGCGGCCTGTGGCACCGTCGCGGGCGCCTTGGTCTTGGGGGCAGGTGTGGGGGCCGTCTTGCCTGCCATCGTCTCGGGCATGCGCAGCACCTCCAGCGCGCGGGCGCGATTGGGCAGACGGCGGATGAAGTTCCGCTCCTCCAGCGCGCTGATCAGGCGATGGACGCCCGACTTGGACTTGAGATCCAGCGCCTCCTTCATCTCCTCGAACGAGGGCGAAACCCCGGTCGCGGCCAGCCGGTCGTGGATGAAGATGAGCAGATCATGTTGCTTGCGGGTGAGCATGCGAAAAGTCCTTGTCGGGAACGGACAAGGAACATTTAGGCAACTGTAGGGAATCTGTCAAGCGAGCGGAATGATCTGCGACTCGGCCCCGGCCGGAAGCGCCACGGCGTCGGGTGCGCGAACGATCAGCAGCTCTGCTTCCATCAGCGCAGACAGGCCGGCGCTGTCCTGGCCGTCGAGCGGAACGGCGTGGCCGTTCAACCACCGCCCCCGCAGATATTCGGCGCGGCTGCCGGTCGCCGGCAGCGAAGCGCCCAGCCGGGCGGTACGGACGGGCGGGATCGGACGGCCGCTTCCCAATAGATGCGCGATCATCGGTCTCAGGAACAGGGTTGCCGTGACGAAGGCCGACACGGGGTTGCCGGGCAGGCCCAGCACCACCGCGTCGCCCAGCGTGCCGATCATCACCGGCTTGCCGGGTTTCATCGCGACCTTCCAGAAATCGATCTTCGCCCCCGCCTTTTGCAGCGCGGGCAGGACGAGATCGTGATCGCCGACCGATGCTCCACCTGTGGTGACGATGATGTCGGCCTGATCGGCGAGAGCGGTGAAGGCGGCGCTGATGCGATCCAGGTCATCGCGGACGATGCCATGATCGGTGGCATCGCAGGCCAGGCCGTCGAGCATCGCCGCGAGCATCGGCCCGTTCGATGCGGGCAGCCGCGCGCCCAGTGCGGGCTCGCCTGCCGGCACCAGCTCATTGCCGGTGGACAGGATCGCTACACGCGGCCGGCGGCGGACGGGAAGCGCGCCATGGCCGCCGCTCGCGGCGAGCGCGATTGCTGCCGCGCCGATCGGCATTCCCGCACGGATCAGCAGGTCGCCCTCGTGGAAATCGCCACCGCGCCGGCGGATATGCGCGCCTGCTTTCGGCGGACCTTCGCCGCTCATGATCAGCCGGGTGCCATCGTGCGTCGCGTCTTCCTGGACCAGAACGACATCGGCGCCTTCGGGCACCGGCGCGCCGGTAAAGATGCGCGCGGCCTCGCCGGGCGTCAGCGCGCGGGCCAGCCCGCCGCCCGCCGCACTTTCGCCGACCACCGTCCAGGGGCCTGGCCGCTCGGCGAAGCGGATCGCATAGCCGTCCATCGCCGACAGATCGAGCGCGGGCTGGGTGCGCCGGGCGGCGATGTCCGAGACGGCGTAGCGGCCGACTGTGCCGGGCAGAGGGACGGTCTCGATCTCCAGCGGTCCGCGGAGCGCGAGCATCCGCGCCTGCGCCTCGGCGACCGGAAGCAGCGGCATCAGTCGGCCTTCCAGTCGCCCGACTTGCCGCCGGTCTTCGACAGCAGCCGGACACCTTCGATCCGCATGCCCTTATCGAGCGCCTTGGCCATGTCATAGACGGTGAGCAGCGCCACCGAGACGGCGGTCAGCGCCTCCATCTCGATGCCGGTGGTATAGCTGGTCGTGACCGAAGCGGTGGCGCGGATGCCGTCGCCCTCGATGGCAAGGTCGAGGGTGACGCCCGAAATCGGCAGCGGGTGGCATAGCGGGATCAGCTCGGCGGTCTTCTTTGCCGCCATGATACCGGCGATCCGCGCAACCGCGAGGACGTCGCCCTTCTGGACCGAACCGGCGCGGATCGCGTCCAGCGCGGCCGCGGCGATCAGGATGCGGCCCTCTGCCACGGCCACGCGCTTCGTTTCGGCCTTCGCCGACACATCGACCATGCGGGCGGCGCCGGTCTCGTCGATATGGGTCAGCTTGGGGGTCATGCGCCGGTCAGCAGGCGGCGGGTCGCGGCGGCGACGTCGGCCTGTCGCATCAGGCTTTCGCCGACCAGGAAACAGCGCACGCCATGTTCCGCCATCGCATCGAGATCGGCCTTCGAGCCGAGCCCGCTTTCGGCGACGAAGGTGCAGCCCTCGGGCGCGCCGCCGACCAGCTCGTAGGTGCGGTTCAGGTCGATCGAGAAATCGCGCAGATCGCGATTATTGACCCCGATCAGCCGCGAGCGGAGCCGCAGCGCGCGTTCCAGTTCGGCGGCATCATGGACTTCGACCAGCACGTCCATGCCATGTTCGATCGCGGCGGCCTCGATGTCGGCCATCTGCCCGTCGTTCAGGGCCGCGACGATGATCAGGATCGCGTCGGCGCCCAGCGCGCGGGCCTCCGTCACCTGCCAGGGATCGATCATGAAGTCCTTGCGCAGGCAGGGCAGCGCGCAGGCGGCGCGAGCCTGTACCAGATAATCGTCGTGCCCCTGGAAATAGGGAATGTCGGTCAGCACGGACAGGCAGGCGGCGCCAGCCTCCGCATAGGCACGGGCGTGGGCGGGCGGATCGAAATCGGGGCGGATAAGCCCCTTGGATGGCGAGGCCTTCTTGATCTCGGCGATCAGGCCATAGCCACCCGCCGCCGCCTTGCGGTCGAGCGCGGCGCGGAAGCCGCGAGGCGCTTCGGCCGCCCTGGCGCGTGCCGACAGGTCGGCGAAGCTCGTCGCGGCCTTCATCGTCGCAACATGGTTGCGCTTGGTATCGCAGATCTCGGTCAGCTTGTTGGTCATCGCCGCGCGGCATAATGCCTGATCGGCCGGAGGTCTAGAAGTTGCTCCGGCGCGCCAGCCTCTGGCTGCTGCCGGGCGGATCGGGGGCCGAGGTGTAGATCGAGCGGGCCCCATACCGGGTGGAGCGTTCCCATCGTCCGCCGCAAGGCATATTAGATCATGGTCGGAGTCGACCCGGCGTAACGACCGGGAGCGGATATGACCGTCAAACTCGATCACACAATCATCTGGTGCCGCGACAAGCACGTGTCGGCGGGGTTCCTGGCCGATATGCTCGGGCGTCCTGCGCCGATACCCTTCCTGCATTTCCTCGTGGTCGACATGGACAATGGCGTGTCGATCGACTTCATGGAGAAGGAGGGGCCGGTCGCCGCCCAGCATTATGCCTTCCTGGTCGACGATGAAGGCTTCGATTCCACGCTTGGGCGTATCCGGGCAAGAGGCGTCGGTCATTGGGCCGATCCGGCGCGGACACGGCCGGGCGAGATCAACCATTATGGGGGCGGGCGGGGGGTCTATTTCGCCGATCCTGACGGCCATCTGCTGGAGGCGATCACCCGCTCTTATCCGCGTGAACGGCGAAGCGCCCCGGACCCTGCGGCCGGGGGCGCCCCGTCATCAGTCCTGAACCGGTCGGATCAGAAGCTGTAATAGAGGCTGAACACAGCCGAACGGGCATCGCCGGGAGTAGCCCAGCCATTGTTGCGGATGCCGGTGAAGTAACGCTTGTTGGTGACGTTCTGGACGTTCAACTGCGCGGTGAGGCCGGTCATCACCTCATAGGAGGCGAACAGGCGGTGGGTGAGCCAGCTCTTCGAGCGGAACACCGGGGTCAGCGTGCTCACCACCGGTATCGCGGTGCCCGATGCCAGCGCGCTGTTGTTCAGCGCGAAGCTCCCCGTGTAGGTCAGGCCATAGCCGATCTGCAGGTTGAACGGCAGCATATAGGTGGTGAACAGGCTGCCGGCATGGCGCGGCGTGTTGGTCAGGCGCTGGCCCGCCTGCGGATCGGGGATCGCCGCCGAATTGCCGCAGGGGTTGGGGGTGGCGCCACCGGCGCGCGGCCCTGGATTGGCGCGGCAGAAGTTCGAGACGCTCTGGATCACCTTGCTCTTCAGATAGGTGTAGTTGGCGAAGACGGACCATGAGTCGGTGATGTTGCCGCTGGCACCCAGCGCCAGGCCGTCGACCCGCGAGCGGCCGTCATTGACCTGCAGGGTGGTGACGATCGGATCGTTGGTCGCGACGCGATAATTGGTCCGCTCGTTGCGGAAGATCGCGCCGGTCAGCTGCAGGCGGCGCTCGAACAGGTCGGCCTTGGCGCCGATTTCATAGTTCACCGCCTTTTCGGGGCTGACGTCGCACGGATTGTTCGCACCGGCCGGGTTGCCCGCGATCAAGGCGCCGCAGCCGAGGCGCACGGTGGCCGAGGTCGGCGTGCGGGCATTGCCATAGGCGGCATAGAGGCTGATCGTCTCGACTGGCTTGAAGTTCAGGCCGACGCGATAGGAGAACAGCTTTTCGTCGCTGTGCTGGTCGAGGCCGCGGGTATAGGCGCCCAAGGTCGGGCCGACGACGGTGGAGAAGGTGTCGGCGCGGAAGGTGGCCTTGGCGTGTTCGTAGCGTAGGCCCGCATTGAACTCGAGCTGCGGGGTGATCGTCACCGTGTCGAACAGATAGCCGGCGATGTTGCTGCTATCGCCCTCGGAATGGCCTGCCTGGATGAAATTGAGCGCACCCGTGTAGATCGTGTTCGGCGCGGTCAGGCTGATCAACGGCTGGGCAACGGTTGCGCCCGTCGCGGTGCGCAGCACATTGCCGTTCACCAGATCATAATCTTCCTTGGTCAGCGCCAGGCCGACGACCAGCGTATGCTCCATGCCGGCGGTGTCGAACACGGCGCGGAAATCGGTCTGATTATAAAGGAGCTGGTTTTCCTGGTTGCGGATATTGCCGCGCGGGCCGCTGGGACTGTAGGTGTCGACCGGCTGGCCGGCAGCGCAGGCCAGCGGCGTGGTGGCGATGTTGGTCGCCGGAAGCGGCTGGAAGCCGTTGGCCAGACAGAAGGCACCCTGCGGCGCGCTGGTCGACGAATCCTGCTTCACGCGCTGCCAGCGGATCAGGTTGCGCACCGACACCGTGTCGCTGAACGCATGGGCGAAGCGCATCGTCAGCTGGTCGACCGTGATGTCCTGGTCATCGAGATTTGCGATGCCGTAATAGTTACGATCCTTGGGGTCGTAGCCCGGCAGCGGCCCGCCGTTCACGGCGTTGCGGAAATAGGGGACGCCATAGACCGGAACGTTGCTGTCTTCCTGATGGAGATACTGGAAGGTCAGGCTGGTGGGGCCGTCGATGCCGATCGCCGCCGATGGCGCGATGCCCCAGCGCTTGTTGCGCTCGACGTCGCGGCCGGGGACGCGGTTCTTGTGGCCGACGGCGTTCAACCGAACGGCGATCAGATCGCTGACGCGGACATTGCTGTCGATCGTCCCGCGATAATAATCGGCGGTGCCGATGCCGCCCTGAACGATCGTCAGATCGTCGGCCTGGGGGGTCTTGGTGACGAGGTTGATCGTGCCGCCCACCGAACCGGAGCCGTTGAAGACACTGTTGGCGCCGTTGTAGACTTCGATCTGCTGAAGGTTGAAGGTTTCGCTGCGGCTATATTGCGCGCTGTCGCGGACGCCGTCCTGGGTGATGTCGTTATTAGCCGAATAACCGCGCAAATTGATGCTGTCGCCATAACCGCCGCCGCCTTCGCCGGCGCCGAAGGTGATGCCGGGAATGGTCTGCAGCGCGTCGCGCAAGGTCAGCAGGTTCTGCTTGCGAAGGACCTGATCGCCGATCACCGTTATGGTCTGCGGGGTATCGAGCAGTGGCCGGGTCGCTTTCGGGCTTTCGACTCGCTCGACCTTGGGCGTGCTCTCATCGATGGCGGTCGAGGTGACGGTCATGCCGCCAAGCTGCTTCTCGCCGTCGGTGCCGCTCGCGGTCTGCGCGGCTGCTGGCGCCGTGGCGATGAAGCCGATGCAGGCAAGCGCCAGAAAGCTGCTGCCCGTCATATCCCGATTGTTCATCATATCCCTTTCCCTGTCGATATGACGCGGCAACTATCGCTATTGAAAATGATTCGCAAATTTATTTTGCGAAGAGTTCGCAATAGCAATGCGCGATCAGCGAGGTCAGAGGCTGCTGTGCTGCAGGAGAGCCGGCCGGTTCGCCGCCTTCGGCTGGCTAGGATATGGTTTGGACCCGTTCGGGTGCCAGGATCGCATCGATTTTCTGGCCCAGATCGTCAAGCGAGAACGGTTTGGTGATCATCGCCATGTTTGCGCCGAGGAAACCGGAACGGATCGCCGCGTTTTCGGCATAACCTGTGACGAACAGGATCGGCAGGTCGGGCCGGTGAAGGCGCGCGGTGTCGGCAAGCTGGCGTCCGTTCATGCCGGGCAGCCCGACGTCTGAAATCATCAGGTCGATGATCATGTCCGATTCGAGGATGGGAATCGCGGCTTGCCCGTCGCACGCCTCGATCGCGGCGTAACCGACCTCTTCGAGCACGTCGCGGATGAGCAGCCGCACGGCGGGGTCGTCCTCCACCACCAGAACCCGCTGGCCGGCGCCCTGCGGCGCGGTCGGAAGGGACTGAGACGTCACGATATCGGCTCGTGCGGCGGCCGGCAGGTAGATGCAGACCGCCGTTCCCTTGCCAGGCGTGCTGTCCACCGTGACATGACCGCCATTCTGTTGCGCAAAGCCATAAACCATCGACAGGCCGAGGCCCGTGCCCTGGCCCAGCGGCTTGGTCGTGAAGAAGGGCTCGAACACCTTGTCGAGCAATTCGGGCGCCATGCCGACGCCGTTGTCGCCGACGGTAACGACGACATAATGTCCCGGCTCCGCATCCGGCATGTTGGCGGCA
>SCUQ01000540.1 GCA_004297635.1 Rhizorhabdus sp.
TCGCCGGCCGGCTGCCCGACGGCGCCGTGGCGATGGTCCGGGCTACCGACGGCACGACGAAGATCGTGGGCATCGGGCAGGCACATGACGGCTGGACGCTGAAAACGCTTTCCCCCGACGCCGCGCTGTTCACCCGCGGCAGGCGGCAGGTGCGATCCTTCCTGCCCGCTCCGGAGCCCGAGACGCCGGACGACCCGGCAGCCGATTCCGAGGCTCAGTAAACTCCCGAAATCTCCAGCGGCAGCCGCGCGCGGGGCGGTTCGAGCAGCAGCGGCGGGTGCTTTCCGAGCATCGCCTCGTCATAGCGGGTCCGCGCATATTTGGCTTCGGTCACGGCGGCGGCGGCGGCGCGATCGCGCAGGATCGTCGGCTTCAGGAACACGAACAGCGTGCGCTTCACCTGGGCCTCCTTGCGGCTCTTGAACAGCTCGCCGACCACCGGAATGTCGCCGAGGATCGGCACCTGGCTCTTGCTGAGCGTGCGATCGTCCGCGATCAGGCCGCCGAGCACGATCGTCTGCCCGTCATCGGCCAGAACCGTCGTCTGGATGCTGCGCCGATTGGTGATCAGATCCGCGGCGCCCGCCACGGCGGGCACCAGCGCCGATACCTCCTGCGCCACCTCCAGCCGGACGACATTGCCCTGGTGGATGCGCGGCACGACCTTCAGCGTCAGGCCGACATCCTGCCGCTCGATCGTCGTGAAGGGGTTGAGCGAATTACCATCGGTCGCGAAGCTGCCGGTGCGGAACGGGACATTCTGGCCGACGACGATCTCGGCCGGCTCATTGTCAAGCGTGGTCAGGCTTGGCGTCGACAGCAGATTGGCGCGGCTCGACTGGCCGAGCGCCTGGACGAGGATGCTGAAATTGTCGCCAAGGCTGATGGCGGACGAGCCGCCATTCGGCGACACCGCGACTGCGGCGGGCGCACCGATCGCGCCCAGAATGGTCGACAGCGAGACGCCCGGCCCGCCGGTGAAGGATGTCGCGACGCCGTCGCCACGATTGAGCGCCGCCGCGCCGATGCCAAGCTGGACCGAAAGCTGCTCGGCCTCGTCGCCGCTGATCTCGACGATCGCCGCCTCGATCAGCACCTGTGGCCGGCGAACGTCGAGCTGTGCGATCAGCGGCTCCACCTCTGCAATGGCCGCCGGTGTGCCGCGCAGCACGATCGCGTTCAGCTCGGGCGCCGGCTGGACGGTCAGGTCCGGCATAGAGAAACCCTTGGCCCCGCCATCTCCGTCACCGCTGGCCGGCGCCGGGGCCATATTGTCGCCCCCGCCGAGCGTCGAGGGTGTCGAGCCGAGCGACATGGTCGACGCGGCCATGCTGGCGTTGGACTGCTGGCGGGTGATCCGGGCGCGGCCGCCCGCTACCGAGCGCGCCACGGGGTTGGTCACGGCGCCCTGTTCGCCCAGCACGCCGCGCAGGACTTCGGTCACGGATTCGGAATCGCCATTATTCAGCCGGATCATCCGCGTGATCGGCACGCCCGCGCCGGGCTTGTCGATGGTCTGGGCCAGCCGGCGGGCTTCCGACACCAGAGCGGGCTCGCCGCGCACGAGGACGATGTTGCTGCGCTCGTCGGCGACCACGCGGGGTCCGCCCGCCTGGGTGCCGTCACCGAACACGCCCTGAATCGCCGCGGCGACATCCTTGGCATTGGCATAGCGCAGCGCGATGCTGTCGAAGCGCCCGCCGCCGCCGCTGTCGAGCGATCGGGCCAGCGATTCGATGCGGCGGACATTTTCCGCATAATCGGTGATGATGATGGCGTTGGGGCTCGCCATAGCCTCGATGCTGCCGAACTGCGCGACCAGTGGCCGGAACACACGCACCGCCTGCTCGCCCGATACGTTCTGCAGCCGGATCATCCGGGTGGTGACGTCCTGCCCCGACAGCCGCCCGCCGATCCCCGCGTCGCGGATCGCGCTGGCCTGCGGGATGATCCGCCAGGCGCGGCCCGATCGCACGGCCGCGAAGCCGTGGACCCGGAGCACCGACTGGAACAGGTCCCACACGCCATCGATAGACAGCGGCTCGGCCGAGGTGACGTTGACCATGCCCTTCACCGCGGGGTCGAGGATCAGG
>SCUQ01000541.1 GCA_004297635.1 Rhizorhabdus sp.
CGGATCACCTGGATCAGCTGTGCGCGGCTGATCCGGGGCGGATCGGCGCCGTCGGCGACTTCCTCGGGCGATCCGATCTCGAGCATCTCATGATTGTCGCGCGGGCTGTTCTGCGCGGAGCCGTGCACGCATTTCAGCCGCTCCGCGAGCGCGCGGCGGATGTTGAAGGCGGAGGCGATGTCGTCGGTGATGTCGGCGCAGCCCATCGGCAGCGAGGCGAGGCCGACCAGCAGGCCGCCTGCGAACAGCGACACATTGGTGACGCCAGCGCCCATTTCGACGAGGGCGATGCCCATTTCCCGGTCTTCCTCGGTAAGGCAGGACGCGCCTGTCGCGATCGGCGAGGCGACGATCGACTTCACGCCGAGATGGGCGGAGCGGACGCACAGGGCAAGATTGCGCACCGGCGACGGTTCGGCGGCGATGACGTGGATTTCGACGCCGAGCTTGTCGGCGTGGAGGCCGAGTGGGTTCTTCACCCCGTTCAGCCCGTCGAGCGTATAGAGCGTCGGCTGGGCGTGGAGCACCATCCGGCCCTCTGGGTTGAGCGAGCGCCGGCCCTGGCGCAGCAGTTCGTCGATATCGCTCTGCTCGATCTGGACGCCGCCGAGGTCCACCTCCACCTGCGCGACGTCGCTGACGAGCCCGCCCGCCGAGAAGCTCACCCAGACATGGTCGATATTGGTGCGCGCGGTGGTCTCCGCCATCTCGACCGCATCGCGGATCGCGGCCTCGGTCGCCTCCATATCGGCAATATAGCCGCGCCGCACGCCACGGCTCTCGCGCTGGCCGGTGCCGAGCACCTCCAGTTCGCCCTGCTCGTCGGCGCGGGCGATCAGCGCCGAGATCTTCGACGATCCGATGTCGATGGCGGTGATCAGCCCGTCATTGCGTGGTTGCGCCATCGCTATTCCTTTTCCCAAGAGCGCCATCGGCCCCTCACGTCGTCGATTTCGCACTGAGCGGCGGCGGTGCCGCCTCGATCTTCGATCCCGGTTCGCGCGACATGCGTGCGACCATCCGGGTCGGATCGCGCAGATCGATCGATACCAGCCCTTTGCCGAGCAGACCGGCGCGGCGATCCTCCAGCGCGAAGAATTCCAGCGCCTTGGCGGCTTCGGCTTCACCTTCGGGCAGCATCACCTTCTCGCCCGACTGGAAGATGATGTCCCAGCGGCGGTCGCCCTGCCAGCTGGCGGCGGTGACGAGCGGGCGGAGCGACGGTGCCCTGGCGATCAGCGCGGACAGCTGGGTCGCGCGGCGGTTGGCACCGGGGCCGACCACGACGGGAAGGTCCGGCATGGCGCGATCGTCGACCGGGCCGATCACGACACCGTCCTTGTCGATCAGTGCCAGCCGATGCTGATATTGCCAGATCGCCGCCGGCACCCGCTCGACGATGTCGACCACCAGCGTGTCGGGCAGGCGGCGCGAGACGCGGGCGTCGGCGATCCAGCCGAGCTTCATCAATTCGGACCGGGTTCCGTCGAGATCCACTAGCGGCATGGGTCGGGCCTGCTGGCGCATCGCGATGTCATAGACGACCGCGCTGTCCACCTGGCGGCGATTGAGAATCTCGACGTTGCGGACCTTGAAGCCCGCATCGCCGATTCCTTCGGCGATCGTCAGCCCGATCATCTGCGGAATGCCCATCGCGATGAGCCCGGCGATCACCGCAGTGCCGATACCCAGCCCAAGCCCCCAATTGCCGACGCGGCGCAACGTGGCGCGCGACACCGGAAGCTGCTCCACGGCGCGATCGATCGTCGAAGGCCCCTTGCGCCGGGGCGCCGGTCGCTTGGCCGGAGCGGCGACACGGGGACGGCGGTCGCCGGCACGGGCGCGGGCGGCGGTCATGCGTTCGCCCCGGGCGCAAGCGCGTCGTCAACGATCGCCTGGACGAGATCGGCGTAGGTCATGCCGATATGCCGTGCCTGTTCGGGGACCAGACTCAAAGGCGTCATGCCGGGCTGGGTATTGACCTCGAGCAGATAGAGACCGGCCTCGCCCTGCTCGTCGTCCCAGCGGAAATCGGAACGCGACGTGCCCTTGCAGCCG
>SCUQ01000542.1 GCA_004297635.1 Rhizorhabdus sp.
TGACGATCCTCGAAGGGCTGATCGAACAACGGTCGAAGGGGTGAGCCACTACGTCCCCCTTCCGCTTGCGGGAGAGGGTTTAGCCTTGACTCCCGTCATGTGCGTACCGATCTGTAACATCATCAACGCCATGTGGAGCAGATGATGATCGATCTCTATTATTGGGGCACCCCGAACGGTCACAAGATCACCCTTTTCCTGGAGGAAGCGGGGCTCGATTATCGCGTCCACACCGTCGATATCGGCAAGGGCGAGCAGTTCGATCCCGCCTTTCTGCGCATCGCCCCGAACAACCGCATTCCTGCCATCGTGGACGATGCGCCCGCAGGCGGCGGCGAGCCCGTCTCGCTGTTCGAATCGGGCGCGATCCTGCTCTACCTCGCCGAGAAGACCGGGCGCTTCATCCCCGCCGATCTCCATGGCCGGGCGGAGGTGCTGCAATGGCTGTTCTGGCAGATGGGCGGGCTAGGCCCGATGGCGGGGCAGAACCATCATTTCAGTGTCTATGCGCCGGAGAAGATTCCCTATGCGATCGACCGCTATGTGAAGGAAACGGCGCGGCTCTACGGCGTGCTGGACCGGCGGCTCGCCGATCGCGCCTTCATCGCCGGCGATGACTATTCGATCGCCGACATGGCCAGCTATCCATGGATCGTCCCCCATGAGCGGCAGGGCCAGACGCTGGCGGATTTCCCTCATCTGAAACGCTGGTTCGATGCCGTTGCCGCGCGGCCGGGCACGCAGCGCGCCTATGCGGTGTGGGATCGTTACAAGGATCTGCCGCAGGCGAGCGAGGAAGAGCGCCGCCGCAACCTGTTCGGCGCGCAGCCGGCATAGGCGTTCCTCCCCGGCCGGGGAGGAACCATAAACTCCGCCCAACCGCCCCACGCCCGCGCCCGGCCACCCGATCCGGCTCGACAGTGCGACGCCCGGCATATTAAGGACGGCGGAAAGCGCGTTCCGCTGTGCCGTCCAGCCGCGTCGTTATGTTTCGGGAGTATCTGCGGGTGGGTCGATGAGGGCGTTGCTGTTTCTGTTCGATCGGACGGCGGTATTGTTCCTGGGCGTCGCGGCGGGTGTCGCGATCGGTTACGCCTTCGGGGTCCGGCAGCAGGTCGAGGTGCCGGTCGAGATCGGCGCGACGCCCGAGCCCGGCATGGTCGCGCCCGCCGGGGCGCCGTTGCCCGACGGCAAGCCGGTGCCGCCAGTGCCCGGCGCGCTGCCCGAGCCGCCCGCGGTTGCCGAGAACCGCCCGATCCAGCCCGGCATCGTCAATGCCATCGCCGCCGGCCGCCCGATCCGGGTCGGCGTGTTCGGCGACAGTTTCGGTGACGGCATCTGGTCGGCGCTCTATAACCAGCTCAGCCGCAAGGCGGGCTATCAGGTGATCAAATACAGCCAGCAGGCGACAGGCTTCACCCGCTATCGCACCCTCAACCTCGAAGAGCATGATCGCGGCCGGCTGGCGAAGGCGCCGGTCGATGTCGCGGTGATCTCGTTCGGCGCCAACGACATGATGGGGGTCGCCGATGGCGGTCATGTCTATGCGCTGCTGACGCCGAACTGGAAGGCGGCGATCGCCCGGCGCGTGACCTCCTATGTGCAGATGCTGCGCGATCAGGGGGCGATCGTCTATTGGGTCGGCCTGCCGAAGATGCGCGAGACCGCCTATGATGCCGATGTCGTCCGGATGAATGCCTTCTACCGCGATCTGATGGGCCGTCTCGGCGTCGCCTTCATCGAAACCGCGCCGTACAGCGTCGATGCCGATGGCCGCTATGCCGCCTATCTGCCCGATCCGGCGACCGGCAAGCCGATGCTGATGCGCGCCAATGACGGCATCCACATGTCGATGAACGGCTATATCCGCATCACGCGCGGGCTGGCCGGCCGCATCAAATCCTATGTCGGTCAGGCGCGGGGGCAGGCGGGCGAAGCCGCGCCGCCGCCGCCGGTGGTGGCGCCCGCGCCGCTGGTGGTGCCGCCCCCGGCCAAATCCGCGCCGCGCCCGCCCAGGCTGGAGGATCCGCTCGCCAATGAGAGCGATGCGGCGAAGCCCGCCCGGAGCGCTACCGATACGGCGAAGCCCGCGAAGGCGGCGCCCGAACCGCCGCCGCCGCCGGCGAAGGGTGCACCGGTCGATCTGCTGCCGCCCGAGATGCGTGACGATGCGGCGAAACCGGATAGCGGCACGCCATGATCGGCCTGCTGGCCCTTGCCGCGGCCACCGCCGCCGCGCCCGCCGTCACCGCTGATTGTGCGGGCGGGTTGTGCGACTATGCCGTGCTCAAACCCTATTTCGAAAAGCTGGCGGCGGCGCGCGGCAGCGGCGGCAAGCCGGTCCATATCCTCCAGATCGGTGAC
>SCUQ01000054.1 GCA_004297635.1 Rhizorhabdus sp.
CATCCTGTACCAGCATGTGAGGAGCCGGCAGAAGCTGACGTCCGCGGAAGCGACTTTCAGCGGGAAATGGGGTGTGCTGGACTGGCTGGTCGGCGGCTATTTCTCAGACGAAAGCGTCGATGTGAACTCGGACCTGCCCTATGGGACCCAGTTCGCGCGTTACATCGGTACGGCTCTCGGCGGAAGTCCGGCCGCGCTCGCACTCGCCAACGCCGCCTTCCCGGCCGGTGGCGGAGCGCAGAAAGCGGTCTTCGCGCAGGATAGCACCAGCTGGTCCTTCTTCACCCATAACCAGATCCAGATCACCGAACAGCTCGGCGCGGTCGTCGGCGTCCGCTACAATCATGAGAAGAAGAAGGGCGGGCTGTCCGAATATATCACCAACAGCCCCTCCTGCGGCGGCGGACCCTATGACGGCCAGGGCGCGGCGCCCCTGCCGGGCCTGCCCAACAGTGTCCGCCTGCTGTGCCCGCGGCCGACCTTCAGCACGAAGGTCAACGAGAGCCGTGTGACCGGCACGGCCGGCCTCAACTGGCGCTTCACGCGCGATATCCTCGCCTACGCCTCCTATACCCATGGCTACAAGGCCGGCGGTATCAACCTGAACCGCGACGCTTCGGTTGCCGCTGCGGGCACCAACCCCGCGACCGGCCTCGTCCGCGGGACGCCGGCCCAGGTCGCCGCCGCGGCGCGGTTCAAGCCGGAGACGTCGGACTCCTATGAAGTCGGTGTGCGCAGCCAGTTCTTCGGTCGCACGCTCACGATCAACGCCACATATTTCAACACCAAGTTCAAGGATTTCCAGCTCAACACGTTCAATGGCTTCGGCTTCCTCATTTCGAACCCCGGTTCGGTGACGACGCGCGGCATCGAGGTCGAGGGGAGCTGGCGTCCGATCCGCGATCTCAGCTTCACCTATGGCGTCACCCGCATGTCGGCGAAATATGGCAATGACGCGGGGCTGCGCGCGCCGGTCGCCGCCAGCGCACCGCCGCCCTTCCCCGCCAATCCGCCGCTCGCAGGGCGGACGATCAACGGCGCTCCGCGCTGGTCGGCCTCCTGGGGCGTCCATTTCGAGCAGCCGGTGACCGGTTCGGGCGAGGTGAAGGCGTTCATCGACCTCTCGGCGAACTACCGTTCACGGATGAACGTTCAGACCAACCTGAACCCGCTCGGCATCTCGCCGTCGCTCACCCTGATCAACGGACGCATCGGCATCCATTCGGACAGCGAGCATGGCTGGGAGGTCGCGCTGTTCGGCACCAACCTGACCAAGAAGTTCTACCAGGTCTTCTCGTCTGACGCCGTCGTCCAGGCCGGCTCGATCAGCGCTTTCCCGGGCGCTCCCCGGATGTACGGGATTTCCGTCCGCAAGGACTTCTGACCTGACGGATATGTCCAGCAGCCTGGGGCCGGCGCGAGTCGGCCCCTCTTTTTTGCCGCCAACCCAGATTTCGAGATCGGGAATCCGCATCATGAACTTTGAAGACGTCGCCTATGAACAGCGCGGCCGCGGGGCGTGGATCCGCCTGGACCGCCCGGAAGCGCTGAACACGATCAGCCCCAATCTGGTCCGCGAGTTCGACGCCGCGCTGGACATTGCCGAGGCCGATCCGGACATCATCACCGTCGTCATTACCGGCACCGGCCGCGCCTTCTGCGCGGGGGCGGACCTCAAATTCCTCGGCGACCTGCCCGAGGACAGCCGCGAGGTCGAGACCGAGCGGTTCCTGAAGCGCGTGCTCGACCTGATGCTGCGGATCGAGAAATTCCCGAAGCCGGTGATCTGCGCGGTCAACGGCATCTCGACCGGCGGCGGGACCGAGCTGCTGCTATGCTGCGACCTGGTGATCGCCACCGCCAGCGCCAGGATCGGCGACGGCCATGCCAATTTCGGGCTGTTGCCCGGCGGCGGCGCTTCGGCGCGGCTGCCCCGCAAAATCGGCCCGACCCGCGCCAAATATCTGCTGTTCACCGGCGAATTGTTGCCGGCGGCCGATCATCTCTCCTCGGGCCTCGTCAACGAGGTGTGCGAAGATGGCGGTCTGAAGGCCGCGGTCGACCGGCTCGTCGGCAAGCTGTCCTCAAAGAGCCCGCTGGCGCTGAAGCAGGTCAAGATGCTGGTCGACGACGGGCTGGAACAGAGCAAGGACACCGCCCTGCGGCTCGAACTGCTGGCGAGCGCCCTCTACAATCACAGCCATGACATGCATGAGGGCATCGCCGCCTTCAATGAGAAGCGGACGCCGGATTTCAAGGGCTGCTGAGGGCTACGCCCCGCATTGATGACTTCTGGAATTATTTTTTGACTACTGAGTCAATTCACCTAACATGCCGCTGATTCCGCGCGATCGTCGCGCGCCCGGCCTTGGCGATCGAGGGGGCGCGGTGCGCCGATCGGCAGCACAATCGGGAGGAATAGCATGTCGGCGTTGAAGAATTCGGAGCGACAGTCCGGCGCCACGGTGGTGATGCGGC
>SCUQ01000543.1 GCA_004297635.1 Rhizorhabdus sp.
ATCTTTCCGGGCGCGGCGCTCGCGCAGCAGACCTTCACCGCCGGCTCGCGCTTCAACGCCACCTCCACGGTGCCCGCCATCGTCGTGCTGGGCATCGTCCGCGAACTGGGGCCGGTGCTCGTCGGCCTGATGGTCGCGGGGCGCGTCTCGTCCGCGATGGCGGCCGAGCTGGGGACCATGCGCGTGACCGAGCAGCTCGACGCGCTGACCACCCTGCGCACCGATCCCTATCGCTATCTGATCGCGCCGCGTCTGATCGCCGCGCTGATCGCGATCCCGCTGATGGTGCTGATCGCCAATGCCATCGGCATTTTCGGTGGCTATTTCGTCGCGGTATACAAGCTGGGCTTCAACGCGGTCGGCTATCTCGCCACCACCCGCCAGTTCCTGACCGCCACCGATCTACAAATGGCGCTGGTGAAGTCGGCCTTCTTCGGCTTCTTCATAGCGCTGATGGGCTGCTATCACGGTTTCCGCGCGCAGGGCGGTGCGGCAGGGGTCGGCCGTGCCACCACCGATGCGGTGGTGTCGGCGTTCATCCTGATCCTGCTGAGCAACATGATCATCACGCTGATGGCATTCGGCTGATGGCGGACGATCCCAAGATCATCCTGGAGGATGTCTCCAAGTCGTTCGGCACGAACACTGTCCTCGATGGTGTCAACCTGGAGATAGAGCGCGGCGAATCGATGGTCATCATCGGCCAGTCGGGCAGCGGCAAGTCGGTCACGCTGAAATGCATCCTCGGGCTGATCAGGCCCGATCGCGGCGCGATCCGGGTCGATGGCCAGGACCTGACCCATATGTCCAGCCGGGAGCTGGAACGGGCGCGGGCCAAGTTCGGCATGTTGTTCCAGGGATCGGCACTGTTCGATTCGTTGCCGATCTGGCGCAACGTAACCTTCGCGTTGACCCAGGGCCGGCTGCGCGACGCAGCGAAGATGCGCAAGATCGCGGCCGAGAACCTTGAGCGGGTCGGGCTCGATTCCAAGGTGCTGGACCTGCGGCCCAGTGAGCTTTCAGGCGGCATGCAGAAGCGGGTCGCGCTGGCCCGTGCGATCGCGCCGCGGCCCGAGATCATCTTTTTCGACGAGCCGACCACCGGGCTCGATCCGATCCGCGCCGACGTGATCAACGACCTGATCGTCGAGCTGGTCACGGAACTGGGTGTCACCGCGCTCACCATCACCCACGACATGGCATCGGCGCGCAAGATCGCGCACCGAGTAGCGATGCTGTATCAGGGCAAGATCGTCTGGCGCGGGCCGCGCGACCGACTCTATGACAGCGGCAACCCTTATGTGGATCAGTTCGTTCAGGGACGAGCCGAAGGCCCGATCCGCTAGATTTGTTCAGCGACGTTTTCGATAACTGAAAGCGTTCTTTCTTGTTGGATCGATCAGTCGCATTTCGGCAGAAGGCGGCTACCGCATTCATGAGAAGGACGAAACATGCTCGGACGTACCGTTCCCGACGTAACCCTGAAAACCCGCGTGCGCGACGAGAGCGTCGGCGGCCCGAACCCGTTCCGCTGGCAGGACGTCCACACCGGCGAACTTTTCAAGGGCAAGCGCAGCGTGGTGTTCGCGCTGCCGGGTGCTTTCACCCCAACCTGCTCGACCGAGCAGTGCCCGGCCTATGAGCGCGAATATGATGGCCTCAAGGCGGCCGGTGCAGACGAGGTCTACTGTCTGTCGGTCAACGACGCCTTCGTGATGTACCAGTGGGGCAAGAATCTCGGCCTCAGCAAGGTGAAACTGCTGCCGGACGGCTCGGGCGACTTCACGCGTCGCATCGGCATGCTGATCAAGAAGGATCATCTTGGCTTTGGCGACCGCTCGTGGCGCTATGCGATGGTCGTCGATGACGGCAAGATCGTCGCCTGGTTCGAAGAGCCCGGCATCAACGATGCCGGCACCGACGACGACCCCTATGGCGAGAGCGCCCCGGACAAGGTGCTCGAATGGCTCAAGGCGCATCCGGCGAACTAGTTCGCGGACGCGAGGTGGAATAAGGTACTGTAGTTTGGCGTAAATAGAGTGGAGGCCGGGATCCCAGTGATTCCGGTCTTCACCATTTCGACGGGTTCAGGGCTCGAACGCTGCGAGCGTTCCGGCGGCTTCGTCGAAGGCCGTCCAGGCAATCTTCGCCAGGCTGCCGCCCGTGCTGAATCGCCGTACGCCGAGCGCCGCATAGCGCGGAATCGAATCGTCATATTGGTAGACGACGACATTGACCGGCCTGGGGGCCACGGCGGCTACCAGTTCGCGCACGGCGCCATGGTCCTTCAGGCCGGGCACGAACAGGCAATCGGCGCCGGCATCGGCATAGGCTATGGCGCGAGCGATAGCGGCTGAGTCGGGCTCGTCGGGATCGCGGAATTTCTCGTGACGGCCGATCAGCATCGCATCGCGATGCTCACGATCCATCGCCGCGCGGCTCGCCGCGATCCGCTCGGCGGCGAGCGCAGTGTCATAGAATGCGCTGCCCGACCAGTCCTCGATCGACAGCCCCGCCACGCCGGTGGCGGCCGCCAGTGCGGCGTTTGCCCCGACTGCCTCCGGGTCGTCGGCGAAGCCGTTCTCGAAATCGGCATTGACGGGCAGATCGGTCGCGGCGACGAGCATGCGCAGATGGGCGAGCACCTCGTCACGGGTCATTTCGCCGTCCTCCTTGCCGATCGCCCAGGCCGCGCCGGCGCTGGTCGAAGCGATCGCCTTGAAGCCGAGCCGGGCCAGGCGGACGCTGCTGCCGATATCCCAGGCATTGGGCATGATGAAGAAGCCGGCCTGATGCAGTGCTCGGAAGTCGGCACGCTTCCTGGAAATGTCCGGCATGTCAGCCCTCCTACGCCTCGATATTCGCGGCCTGTTCGACCCGCGCGATCCAGCGCTGGAGCGCCGGATAATCGCCAAGCGCGAATCCACCTTCGTCTGCGACCCTGCTATAGGCGACCAGCGCGATATCGGCGAGCGTCAGGCGATCGCCGACCAGGAAGTCGCGGCCGGCGACGCTGTCGTCGAGCAGCTTCAGCGCGCCATTGCCGCGCTCGATGATCTTCGGATCGAGTTCGGCCACCGTCTTGCCGAGATAATGGACGTGGAAGCGGGCGACCGCGACATAGGGCTCGTGGCTATACTGCTCCCAGAACAGCCATTCGTACATCTTCGCGCGCAGATAGCCGTCTTCGGGGATCAGGTTCGATCCTTCGGCGAAGGCAAGCATGATCGCATTGGACTGGGCGAGGGTGCGGCCGTCGTCGAACCGTACCAGCGGCACCTGGCCCGCCGGGTTCATCGCCAGATAGTCGGGCGTCCGCGTGTCGCCGGCCAGCACGCTGGTCTCGATCCAGCGATAGGGCAGGCCGCGCAGGTCGGCGACCCACTTCACCTTCAGGCAGTTGCCAGAGATCGAATCACCATAGATGTGCATCATGTCCCCCGCTGGATGTGGCACACCGCCCATAGAACGCCCTGCCATCGTAAAGAAACAAAGGTGTAACGGCTTCTGATAAAGCGGCCTTATCGATCTGGGATTGCTGGCCCTTTGCCGGCTGTCCGGGTTTCGGGCCGGCGCCCTGTCACAAAGCGGTAAGCATATCGCGGGGCGGCTGTAACAAAGCGGACTCATAGGCTCCGCACGTCACCCCCTCAGGAGACGAGCGATGAACGCCATCACCCGGATCGCCGCAGCGCAGGGGCCTCGGCCGCTGCTTCCCGAAGCCCGCCGCGAGCGCCGCCGCTTTCGCACCATCTGGGTGTCGGACATCCACCTCGGCACGCGCGGCTGCAACGCGCAGATGCTGATCGACTTTCTCGATTCGACCGACAGCGACACCATGTATCTGGTCGGCGACATCATCGACGGCTGGCGGCTGAAGCGCAGCTGGTACTGGCCTTCGGCGCATAACGACATCGTCTGGCGCGTGATGAAGCGAGCCAAGCGCGGCACCCGCGTCGTCTATATCCCCGGCAATCATGACGAGATGTTCCGCCAGTTCACGGGGCTGACCTTCGGCGGGATCGAGATCCGGCGCAGCGCGATCCATCAGACCGCCGATGGACGCCGGCTGATGGTGACGCATGGCGACGAGTTCGACACCGTCGTGATGTGCCATCGCTGGCTCGCCTTCGCGGGGGACGCCGCCTACGAGATGCTGATGCGGCTCAATGTCGTGATCAACGCGGTGCGCCAGCGTTTCGATCTGCCCTACTGGTCGCTTTCGAAACATGCCAAGCACAAGGTGAAGAACGCGGTCGAGTTCATCTCGCGCTTCGAGGAAGCGGTGGCGCATGAGGCCGGGACGCGCGGCGTCGATGGCGTCGTCTGCGGCCATATCCACACCGCCGAGGTGCGCCAGTTCGGCGACATCACCTATTATAATGACGGAGACTGGGTGGAAGGCTGCACCGCGCTCGTCGAGCATTTCGACGGCCGCATGGAGGTGCTCCACTGGGCCGACGAGATGGCGGCACGGCGGCGTGCCGAAGCCGGCGCGGCGCTGGCGGCTTAGGGGAAGCCCGATGCGCATCGCCATCGCCACCGACGCGTGGACCCCGCAGGTCAACGGCGTCGTCCGCACGCTTCAGGCGGTGACGGCCGAGCTGGTCGCGATGGGCCATGAGGTCTGCGTGATCGCGCCCGACCAGTTCCGTACCCTGCCATGCCCCAGCTATCCCGAGATCAGGCTGGCGCTGACCGGTCGGGCCGGGGTTGGCCGCCGCCTCGCCGAGTTCGGTGCGGAGGCGATTCATATCGCGACGGAGGGGCCGATCGGGCTGGCGGCGCGCCGCCACTGCATGAGCCGGCAATTCGCCTTCACCACCGCCTATCATACCCAGTTTCCCGACTATGTGGCCGAGCGGACCGGCATGCCGGCCGACTGGTTCTGGCGCTATATCCGCTGGTTCCACGGGCCGTCGGCGGCGGTGCTGGCATCGACCCCGTCGGTCGAGGCGATCCTCGAGGCGCGGGGCATCGGTCCGGTCCAGCGCTGGGGCAGGGGCGTGGATCTCGACCTTTTCCGCCCCGACCGCCCCGGCCATCCGGCGCTGGCGGGACTGGCCGGGCCGATCCTGCTCTATGTCGGCCGGGTGGCGGTGGAGAAGAATATCGAGGCTTTCCTTGCCTGCGACAGGCCCGGCACCAAGGTGGTGGTTGGGGATGGCCCGGCGCTGGCGTCGCTCACCCGGGCCTGGCCGGCGGTGCATTTTCTGGGCGCGCTCCATGGCGAGGCGCTGGCCTCCGCTTATGCCGGTGCCGATGTGTTCGTCTTTCCGAGCCGTACCGATACCTTCGGGCTGGTGATGATCGAGGCGCTGGCCTGCGGCACGCCGGTGGCGGCCTTCCCGGTGACGGGGCCGATCGACGTGCTGGCGCCCGGTTCGTCGGGCATGGACGAGGATCTGGGAATCGCGATCGACAAGGCGCTCGCCTGCCCGCGCGCGGCGGCGGCGGCCTATGGTGCGACCTTCGGCTGGCGGCGCAGCGCCGAGCAGTTCCTTGCCGCATTGGTTCCGCAGGGGGAGGGGAAGCGGCGCCTCGCCGCCTAACGAAAGCAGCCTTGTGCTGAAGGCCCGCCTTGATTACATCGTCCCCATGCTTCGGCCGCTCCGTGACGGGGCGGCCCTTTTATTTTTGGAGGACCGTCATGGCCCAGCCGCTCATGCCGCATGCGACCGCTTCGTGGATGGTCGACAACACCGCGCTCAGCTTTCCGCAGATCGCCGAGTTCTGCGGTCTCCACATCCTGGAGATCCAGGCGATCGCCGACGACATGGCCGCGACCAAGCTGACCGGCCGTGATCCGGTGCGCGCGGGCGAGCTCACCATGGCCGAGATCGAGAAGGGCCAGAAGGATCCCAATTACCGCCTGGTGATGCAGAAGGGCCCGGACCAGCTCCGCCGTACCAAGGGGCCGCGCTACACGCCGGTGTCGAAGCGCCAGGACAAGCCCGATGGCATCGCCTGGATCATCCGCAATCATCCCGAAGTGTCGGATGGCCAGATTTCCAAGCTGATCGGCACGACGCGCACCACCATCGCGGCGATCCGCGATCGCACCCACTGGAACATCGCCAATATCGTTCCGAAGGACCCGGTGACCCTTGGCCTCTCGTCGCAGCGCGAGCTGGACGCGGTGGTCGCCAAGGCCGCGAAGGCAGCCGGCATCGAGGCCCCGACCGACACCCGCCTGGAAGGCGACCGTGAAGAGCTGATCGCGCAGCTCCGCGCCGAGCGCGACGCGGCCGTGCGCAATGCGGATGCGGTTTTGCAGGGCGGCGGCGAAGAGGCGACCTATGGCGGCGCCACCTTCGTGGACCCGTTCAAGAAGCAGTAAGCTGCGCTCATCCTCTTCTTCCGTCCCTCCGGCGAAAACCGGGGGCACGGCAGGAGGCGAGGCGCTTGACCCCCGCGCGTGCCAAGCCCAAAAGCCATCGCCATGACCGACGCCGACAGCCTGACCGACCTCAGCTTCGAAGAAGCGCTCAAGCAGCTTGAGGCGATCGTCCGGCAGCTCGAATCGGGTGATGTCCCGCTCGATGAATCGATAACGCTCTACGCGAAGGGCGATGCGCTCCGCCGCCGTTGCGAGGAGCGGCTCAAGGCCGCCCAGGCCCGCATCGAGAAGATCAGCCTCGGCGCCGATGGCGCGCCACGGGGGACCGAGCCCTTCGACGCGGGCTGATCATGGGCGACCTGCTGACTTCCGAGCTGGCGCGGATCGCGCAGGAAATCGACAGCCGCTTCGACGTGCTGCTGACCCCACCCGACGACAGCCGCCGTACCCTGTACGAAGCCATGCGCCATGCCGCGATCGGCGGCGGGAAGCGGCTGCGCCCGCTGCTCGTCTGCGCGGCGGCGCGGCTGTTCGCGGTCGATCCGGAATGCGCGCTGCGCACGGCCCTCGCGGTCGAGGCGATCCATGTCTACAGCCTCGTTCATGACGATCTGCCGGCAATGGACGACGACGACATGCGCCGGGGCCGCCCCACCGTCCACAAGGCCTTTGACGAAGCCACCGCGATTCTGGTCGGCGATGCGTTTCAGGCGATGGCATTCGAGATCCTCGCCGCGCCCGCGACCCATAGCGATCCGTTCGTCCGCGCCGAGCTCGTGACCGCGCTGGCGGTGGCTTCGGGGCCTGCCGGCATGGTCGGCGGCCAGGCGATGGACATGGCGGCCGCGGCGGTGATGCACGATCTGGGTACGGTCAGCCGGCTCCAGCAGCTCAAGACCGGGGCGCTCATCGCCTTCTCGATCGAGGCCGGCGCGATCCTGGGGCGCAACCCGCCCGAGGGCCGCACCCGGCTGCGTGCCTTCGCCCATGATCTGGGGCTGGCCTTCCAGATCGCCGACGACCTGCTCGATGCCGAGGGGGATCCGGCCGCGATGGGCAAGGCGGCAGGCAAGGACGATGCCGCGGGCAAGGCGACCTTCGTATCGCTGCTCGGGATCGATCGGGCGCGGGCCCAGGCGCAGTCCCTGTCCCGGCAGGCGATCGAGCATCTAGGCAATTTCGGCCGCGAGGCCGATCTGCTACGCGAGATCGCCGACTATGCGGTCGACCGCGACCGTTGAGCGGAGAAGAGGGGAAATATATGATCCGCACCGGCGTCTATCCCGGCACATTCGACCCGATCACCCTGGGGCATATGGATATCATCCGGCGCGGCGCGAAGCTGGTCGACAAGCTTGTCGTCGGTGTCACCACCAATCCGTCCAAGTCGCCGATGTTCACGCTGGACGAGCGGCTGGCGATGGTCCGCCGCGAGACCGCCGACCTGGGTGAGAAGATCGAGATCGTTGCTTTCGATTCGCTGCTGATGGATTTCGCGGAGCGGATGGGCGCGTCGATCATCGTCCGCGGCCTGCGCGCCGTCGCCGATTTCGAATATGAATATCAGATGGCGGGGATGAACCAGCAGCTGAACAACCGGGTCGAGACCGTCTTCCTG
>SCUQ01000544.1 GCA_004297635.1 Rhizorhabdus sp.
CCGAACTTGCCAATGCAACTGATACGAAGCCGGGCCAAGCCTCGATTAATCGGGAGGTGAATTCCGGTAAACGCTTCCCCCTCGAATAGAAGGCAGAGAAGAACGTACTACATTTTTCAAAATTATCCGATATGAACTCTAATAGAGCTACAATTTTTTGGCGATATTTATTTTCATCCCCTAACATAAAATCGACGAGAATTACGTTAAGGGCGAAATTCTGGACAAAGTCATCTTCACGCATCGCAGAGATGACTTCTTTCGGATTGTCAATCTGAAAGTCCGGATCAGGATTGGTGTGAGCGCGGATTTGGATTAAGAACTTGTTATCATTTGGCGAAAGCCGGCCAGAATGGAAAAGAGAAGTATATTGATAATAAGTGTCATCCAAGAAACCTTCCAGAACGAGGAATTTGACGAGTTCCTTGGTCTCGCCGAATGTTTCAAAGAGGCCCTCTGTGCTTTTCGCATCCATTCGCATAATTTCATTGAATTTTGTTGTTCGAAGCGTCGCCAACTTGCTCCTTAGCTCTCGGATGGTCTTCGAAGATTTTTCTTTAAATAACTGCGATTTTACCTGAATATCACGTTTTCGGTCAGCGAAACGTCTCGTCGCACAAAGCTCTTCCTGGAAGCCAGCCAAACTTACCCGGGTTCGTTGACTGTTTGCTGTCAAGCACAGGATATTTTCGGATTCTACAATTTGCTCAAACTCCTCACTGCTCCAAAGTGATTGGATCGGTATGCGTTGGTTGCCGTTAAATTCTACAAATATATAGCCTTGCGGAATCTTGGATATCAACGCCATTGCGTAGATCATGCAAAGCTCACTCAGATCAGCTGGTACTTGCTTTTCAGCTTCTCCAATCTGCTGCTCAATCTCTGAGATTTTTGATTTGTAGACAATTTCGGCGTTCGTAATCATTGAATCCTGATTACGGAGAATATATGAAAGTTTACCTTTCTCGCGATGCAATTCTTCAAAGTCGCTCGGTAAAACGTTCTTGTAAATTAGAATAGCAAGAAGCTTGTTCGGATTAAGAACGTTCTCTTCATCCGCTTCGAGATTTTTTATGTAAATAGCATACTCGTTGAAAATATTTCGAATGAGTCGCATATCATTGAGATAGCGAGATACTTCCTTTAAAAATTGTCCGTCAAGACGCGTGCCTAGAGAAAGACGTTCACCCTGTTCTAGAACTTTATCAATAGAATTTGAGCTATTGATAATTGGTATTACAGGAACAATGAACTCAAAAAATTTAGTTCTATCCGTGTTGGAAAACATATTGTCTCTTAGTGCATATAGAAAACGTATGTGCCTTCTTACGCCAACGTTAGCATTTACAAGACTATTTATTTCTCTCAACGTTACAAAAATATCTGGATTATTGAAGCGATCTAAATCCTCGATCACCACCAAATCATACTTTGTGGACTGGAAAAAATATATAATTTCATCCAGGTGACGATTGAGAATAGATTCTTCTCGAGAGGCTTCCGGTATTATCTCGATATCTTTGAACGAGATACTCTTCAAAGAAAATCCAAAACTCTTGACATAAATCTGATGCAGCAGCCGCCAGACGAACGTGAAGCCTATTGCAAAGCAACCAAGTCTAATCCAATTTGTCAGATCGAAAGGCTGAAAAAAAGAGCCATCGAGAATGGCTCTACGCTGTTGTAGTAAATACCAGAAAGAAACCGATCCAGCAATGATGAATAGTGAAACAAACGGAGACCAAAATTTTGGTGCCTGAATCCGCTTGAACCTGGATAGTGGTAGATCATTTGCATCCGCACCGTAGAGCATCTGCTGCAAGATGCTTCTCTCTATCTCTTGCTTGCTCACATGTCCGCCGGCGAGGTCCGCTTCTGGCAGAAAAGCGGCCAGCGAAATTTGTAGAACCCGCTTTTTGGCGAACCGAGTCTTTGTGTATTGCTTCAGGAACGTCTTGATAATGCTGCTCTTACCCGAGCCATAAGGGCCGGTAAGTGCTATGTTGAAAACGTCTGGGTCTTTGGCCGCTCTCATAAGCGCGGTAGAATATATTCCGGATTGGTCAGCCTTGTCGGTGGGCGCAAGATTGACGTATTCGGAATTTTCCTGTTCGGGACTGCTGATCTTATTGGGGGCGAATGCCTGGAAGGCTCTAAGTTTTCTTAACATGTCCCAACTTTCAGCCGATTTGAAATCCCTTGTTTCTTTTCATGCCTGATGCGGCCACCTTTTGAAATGCCGAAAGCCAGAAATGTGCATAGAATTTAGTGTTCGAAGCGTTGGGTCCTTACAAATTTTCAGTTTAAGAAGAGTCTCATTCCCGGTCCGCGTCGCGTCGGGCCTTGCCCCGAGGTCTTGGGAAGGCGAAATTGGACACAGCATAAGTGCTCGTGGGCGGCTTCTTTAACCAATCGCAGTCTGGTAACCGAGATTCCGTTGGCGGCCCACAGGCCGACTATAATATCGCCCGCTGGCCCCATCGCCCTAACCTCTACTCCTCCTCCGGAAACAACACTCCCTCGCGCTCCGCCTTGCGTCGGCGCAGTTCGTCCAGCCGCGCGCGGCGGCGGTCGCGGGCTTCTTCCTCGGCGGCGCGCTGGGCGGGGTCGACGAACTCCTCCGGCGGCGCGTCGCGGTCCCCGCGCAGGAAATCGGGCAATATCCCCTCGATGAAGCGTCCGATCGGCGAACCCTCCCGTTCCTCGTCCGCCGCCTCGGCCGCTTCCAGCTCGGCCAGTTCGCGTTCCTCGGCGGCCACGCGCATCGCTTCCTGCCGCTGCTCGATCGCCGCCATCAAGGTCGGCGGCACGTCCAGGTCGCCCGCGCGCAATCCGGCCGCGCCCATGAAGCGGGCCCAGATCGCGGCGGGCAGGCTGCCGCCGGTCACGCCGCGCATCGGCGTGTCGTCGTCATTGCCCACCCATACGCCCGTGATCAGCCCGCCCGCGAAGCCGACGAACAGCGCGTCGCGGTGGTTCTGCGTCGTCCCCGTCTTGCCGAAGGTCGGGATGCCCAGCGCCGCGCCGCGCCCCGTCCCCTGGTTGGTCGCGGTCCACAGCAGGTCGAGCATCGCCTCGCGCACGCGCGGGTCTATCGCCTGCCCGCTGGGCTGTCCGTCGTGCGGGGCCGCGTCCGCCAGCCCGCTCGCCTTCACCGGATATCGGCCGCTGGCGATCGCCGCATAGGCCGATGTCAGCTCGATCAGGGTCATGCCCGATGTGCCCAGCGCCAGCGATGGCCCGGCCGTGATCGGCGCGGTGATCCCCAGCCGCTTCGCCACATCGGCCACCTTGCTGCGGCCCACCCGCTCGGCCACGCGCACCGCGGCGACATTGCTCGAAAAAGCGAAGGCGCTGCGCAGGGTCGTCGGCCCGCCATAGCGGCCACCGTAATTTTTCGGGCTCCAGCCATCGATCGTCAGCGGCGAATTCTCCACCAGCGTGTCGGGCGTCTCGCCATCCTCCATCGCCGCCAGATAGACGGCCAGCTTGAACGCCGATCCCGGCTGCCGCTCGGCCTGGGTCGCGCGGTTATAGGGGCTCGCCTTGTAGCTGCGCCCGCCCACCATCGCGACGACCTGGCCATCGGGCCGCATCGCCACCAGCGCCGCCTGCGTCGCATGCACGCCGTCGCCATAATTGGTCAGCACCGATGTCAGCGCCCGGATCGCGGCCTGCTGCAGATCGCCGTCCAGCGTGGTGCGCACGGTCAGCTGGCCGCCTTGCCCGCCGGTGCCGTCCCGCTCCGCCGCCGCTTCGGCCTGCGGCGCCACCCAGTCGACGAAATAGGTGCCGGCCGGCAGTTCGTCGGGCGCGATCCGCGGCACCGCCAGCCGCACGTCGGCCGCCTCGTCCGGGGTGATCATCTTCTCCTGCGCCATCGCCGCGATCACCAGCTTCGATCGCGCCTGCGCCGCCTTCAGGTTCACCGTCGGGTTCAGCCGGCTCGGCGCCTTCACCATCCCCGCCAGCATCGCCGCCTCGCCGATGCTCAGCCGCTCGGGCGTCTTCTGGAAATAATGCCGCGCGGCCGCGCGCAGGCCATAGGCGCCGTCGCCGAAATAGATCGTCGACAGATAGCGGGACAATATCTCGTCCTTGCTCAGCCAGCCGTCCAGCCACAGCGCCAGCACCGCCTCCTGCACCTTGCGCGCGATCTTCCGGTCGGATGAGAGGAACGCGGTCTTGGCCAGCTGCTGCGTGATCGTGGAGCCGCCCTCCACCGTCCGGCCGGCGCGCAGATTGTTCCAGAAGGCCCGCGTCAGCCCGCGCGGATCGATGCCGATATGATCGGCGAAGCGCCGGTCCTCGATCGCGATGAACGCGCCGCGCACGTGCAGCGGCAGCGCCGCCGCATCGACCGCCGCCTCACCCGCGCCGCGCCGCGCGATCGGCGTGCCGTCGGCGGACAGGTAGACGAAGCTCGGCTTGCGCGGGGGCTGCATATCGCCCCAGGGCGGCGCGACCCAGGTCGCCCACAGGATCGCGACGACGATCAGGCCGAGCAGGGCGAGGGCGGACCAGCGGCCGATGCGCCGCCATGGCGGGCGCCGCCACCGATAGCGATCCGCGCGCGGCGCATCCGGCGCATCCGGTGCGGCGGGGTCGGCCCCGGCCCCGGCGTCGGCTGCGGCGCCCGGCATCCGCTCGCGCAGCGCCGCCCGAAGCCGTTCCCATCTGATCTGCCAGCCACCCATCGTCATGCCAGGCCCGTAGAGGCGGAGGGGTCTCCGCACGTTCAACGGCGCTCATAGGTCGATCGGGGAGGAGGTCAAACCCCTCCTGTGCCGATGCGGGGCAGGACGGCGGCTGATCGCGCCCGGATGCGCAGGCGGGCCGCGCCGCGCCTTGCTGTCCATGTGTTCTTTATTTGTTCTTTATGTGTAGGCGTTCGCCTGCTACGCTCCGGCCATGATGCCGACGAACCCAAAGCCTGTCCTGCCGATGCGCCTTCGCAGGGCTGACGCCCCGTCGCCTCGGCGCGCCGGTCCCCGCCCGGCATGGTCCCGCCGGGATGGCCGCCGTCGCGCCGCGCTGTCCGCCGGGGCGCCGAATGCGGAAAAAGGAAAAAACCGCACATCAACCCCAAGCACCCCGCATTTTTGCGAATCGCTCGCAACGGGTGGACGCCTTGCGCCTGTCATCGGGTCGGTCTGCTGCTGTCGGCTATGGGTGCCGGTTGCGGGTCGCCGTCGCCGGCCGGGGGTTATCGGCCCGGCCGTCCGTAGGTCGCCGGGGTGCAGTCGAACCGTCCCGCCGCCTGGGCCAGCATGTCGATCCGCTGCTGGGTCCGGTCCGCCATGTAGCGGACCCGCGCCCGCGCGGCGTCGGCCAGGGCCAGCGCCTTGTCCAGGCGCGCCTTCAGCCCCGGCGACGGCAGTCCGCCTCCGGGGCTTTTCAGGTCGGCGACGCTCTTGCCGAACGCCGGCAGCACCGCTTCGATCGCGTCGACGTCATGCGCATCCAGCGCGGCGATCAGCGCCTCGCTCGATCCGATCAGCCGGTCGATCACGTCTTGGGTCATGCCTGCGGTCAATCCGCCGCCTTGGGAAGATCGAGCGCGATCATCTTCGCGGCGATCGCCTTGGGATCGATCGGATATGCACCCGATGCGATCGCCTGGCGGATCGCCTGGATCTTCTCGCTGTTGACCGGCGGTCCCGCCTCGGCGAGCGCCGCCACCAGCGACGGGCTCGATACAGGCAGACTGTCCGCCGCACCGGTCGGCGCCAACGGCACCACCGGCAAGACTTTCTCGTCCTTCACCTGACCGATGCGGGTCGGGCTGGCCGGTCCTACCCCATTGATCATCTTAACGTCCTTTCCATCCGGCCCCGCGAAGGGCCTGTAACCCACCTCTGTCCACTATAACGGCAGGTTGCCAAATCATTTAAATCCCATCAGGCGAACTTTTCCGATGTCGACGACTTCGGCGAACATGACCGCGCCTCTGGTGGGGCTCGTCACGCGCACGCGGCCGCCGATCGCGGCGTCTTCCATCGCGGTGGCATCGACGCTGATCGAGAATGCGGTGCCCTGCGCGACCAGCTGGACGGGGTCGCCCTTGCGGACGGCGGCATTGGCCAGGCCCTGCTGCTGCTGCCCGCCATAGCCGCCATTGCCATAGTTCGCGGCCATGCTGCTCGCGATGCTGCCGGGGCGGGTCAGCGGCACGCGGATGCGCCAGCCACTGGTGGTGCAGCGCACGGTGACGGCGCCGGGGGAGGGGGGATCGATCTGGATGCCGCCGGGGCAGGCGGCCAGCCGCATGCGCCGGTCGATCGGCGCCATCGGCCCGCCGGGCTCGCCGATGCCGACGCCCAGGGTGGCGATCACCATCCGTTCGAGCTGGTCGAGATCCTGGGCGGGCGGCAGCGCGCTCTGCGCCACGGCAGGGGCGGCGGCGGCCATCAGCAGGGCGGTGACGATCATGCGCATCGGGGCGATACTCCAGTTCATGCGCCCGTGCCTAACGCGCGAAGTGGAAAGATTTGGTTAACGCGGCGCTTACCAGACTGCCGGGTGGGGAGGGGGAACGCCACGCAACACGATACGGGTAACGTCATCCCGGCAGGCCCGCGGCCAGCACGATCCGGGCCTCGCCGGGATGACGTATCGGGGGTCAGGGTCGGCGCGCGGCCTTCCCCGGAAACTGTTGTACCGAGATGCGCTGGCCCTTCGCGGGCTCGCTGGCGCGCATCGGCGGGATGCTGATCTCGATCATCGCGTCGGCCACGCCGCCCGTCCGGATCGCGCGGGCCACCGCGGTGGTGCGGGCTGCCGACAGCTCCCAGGCGTCCAGCCGCGCCGACTGGCCGTCGCGGCCCTGGCTGGCGACGATCACGCGGGCGCCGGTCCGCGCCGCGTCCGCGCCGATCGCCTGCAGCCGCTGCCGCGCCGCCGGCCTCAGGATCGCCTCGCCCGCCTCGAACATCTGTCCGGCGGCGAAGCCCTGGACGGTCATGGCGCTGCCGTTGCCGCCCTGGCCCTGTCCGCCAAAGGCGCCGCGCAGGCTGGCCGTCAGCTTCATGCGGTCGGCCGTCTGCGCCTGCAGCATCACGAAGAAGGCGAGCAGCAGCAGGCTCAGATCGGCAAAGCTCAGCACCCAGCGCTGCGACACCTGCGCCTTCACAGCACGGTCCTCAGATTCGGGCGGACGACCGTCGGCGGCAGGCTGTCCAGTTCCTCGCGCGCAAGGATCTCCAGCTGCCGGCACGCGGCGGTCTGCCACGCCAGCTCGGCCTCGGATATCGTCTCCAGCCGGCCCGCGATCGGCGCCGCGATCGCGGAGGACAGGATCACGCCATAGAGGGTGGTGAGCATCGCCACCGCCATCGCGGGGCCGATCGCCGCCGGGTCCTCCATGTGGGAGAACATCTGCACCAGCCCGATGATCGTCCCGATCATGCCCATCGCCGGCGCCGTCTCCGCGATGCCGCGCCACACGCCGATCACGCCCTGGTGGCGCAGCCGGCGGGCATCGACATCGGCGGCGGCCCAGCGGACGAAGTCGCCCGAGTTGCGCGCCTCCGACAGCTCGCGCGCGGCGCGGATCAGGAAGCGCTGGGCGGTCTCGACCCGGTCGACGCAGGCGATGGCGCGGACCTGGGCCAGTTCGCGGATGCGGCTGACCGATACGCGCGCGGCGGCGGCATCGGCATGGGGGTTGGCGGAGGCGAGCAGTCCCAGCGAGGCGAAGCCCCGGCCGATATCGCCGAGCGGGGACCGGAAGACGGTGGTGAGGAGGGTGCCGCCGAACACGATGCCGATCGCGACGGGGTCGATATATCGGGCGATCTGTTCGAGCAAAATCATTGCTTTCCTTAGGCCCCGCAGAGTCAATCGACCGTTGCCGAACATGGCTAACGGACCCGGCAAGAGCGGCCGGCAAGGATTTGCCGCCTCCGGCAAAAAGCTGCCGGATACGGGCCATATCCCGGAAATTCAGAGGGTAATCACGCCGTTAACCACATTTGGCACGGCAGTTGCTTGGGAGGGTCCAAGACAGCCGTCGGGCCTGTTCGAAGATGATTAACGGCCGCCCGCGGCAAGGCTTTAGGAAGGTGACGCAAAAAATGGCTGATCCACTGTTCGGCATCCACGGCAAGGCGCTGGAGCTGCGTTCGCAGCGGCTGGCGATGCTCGCTTCCAACATCGCGAACGCCGCGACGCCCAACTACAAGGCGCGCGACATCGATTTCCAGAAGGCGCTGTCGGACGCCACCGGCAACAGCGGCATGAGCGCCGGCCAGGCCGCCGATGCGAACATCGGCTATCGGGTCCCGCTGGAAACCTCGCTCGACGGCAATACGGTCGAGCTCTCCACCGAGCAGAACCAGTTCGCGGAGAATGCGCTTCACTACAAGACCACCCTGTCCTTCCTCGAAGGGCGGATAGGCACGGTCATGACCGCGCTGAGGGGAGAATAAGCCATGGCGGGCAATCTCTCGGTCTTCGACATCGCCGGACGCGCCATGTCGGCGCAGATGGTGCGGCTCAACACCTCGGCGTCGAACCTCGCCAATGCGGGTTCGGTGGCGGGCAGCAAGGCCGAAGCCTTCCGCGCGATCAAGCCGGTCTTCTCGTCGGTCACCGACTCCCCCGGCGTCGCGACGGTCAAGGTCGACGAGGTGGTGGCGTCCAACATCGAACCGACCAAGCGCTACGATCCCAACCATCCCAAGGCCGACAAGGACGGCAATGTCTGGGAAGCCGGGGTCGATCAGGCGCAGGAGCTGGTCGAGATGATGGAGACCGCGCGCCAGTACCAGAACAATGTCTCGGTCATGCAGACGGCCAAGACCCTCACCCTCGATACGCTGAGGCTCGGCAAATGACGATATCCACCGGCAATAGCTATCTCGACAGCCTGAACGGCGCCAAGTCGGGATCGTCGACCGCGACGGTCAAGAAGAACGATACGCTCGATCAGAAGGCGTTCCTGAAACTGCTCACCACGCAGATGACCACGCAGGATCCGTTCAATCCCGTCGACAATACGCAGATGGTTGCGCAGATGGCGCAGTTCTCGTCGGTCGCGGGCATCGCGGAGATGAACACCTCGCTCAAGTCGATCGCCGACGGCATGGCCGCCAGCCGGGTCGGCGGCGCTGCGAGCTGGATCGGCAAGGCCGCGCTGGTGGATTCCAAGAGCGCCGCGCCGCTGGTGGACGGTTCCTATGCGGGCAATGTCACCCTGCCGGCGGATGCCGCGCGGGTCGATATCAGCCTCGTCGATGCCACCGGCAAGGTCGTCTATACCGGCAGCGCCACCGACGTCCCCAAGGGCGATGTTCCCTTCTATTGGGACGGTAAGGATCCGGATGGGAACCAGGTCCAGGGGCCGCTCACCATCTCGGTCTACGCCAAGGACACTGCGGCGCAGTCGATGAAGGATCTCAAGACCGCGAGCTGGGCCACCGTCACGAGCGTCAGCTCGCCCGTCAGCGGCACCACCAAACTCATCACCCCGCTGGGCAATATCGACCCGGCGTCCGTCCTTCAGCTTTCCTGATCTCGGTAAACGGAGCTTAGAACCATGTCCTTCTACACCGCACTGTCCGGCCTCAAGGCTTCGCAGACCGACCTCTCGGTTATCTCGAACAACATCGCCAATGTGGGCACGACCGCCTTCAAGCGCAGCAATACCGAGTTCGGCGATCTGGTCTCCTCCTCGCCCATGCAGAGCGCGGGCATCGCCGGCCAGGGTACCCGCCTGCGCGGGATCGCACAGCAGTTCACGCAAGGCGGCCTCGCCGCCTCGGAGCGCTCGCTGGATCTCGCCATCTCGGGCCAGGGTTTCTTCATGACGCGCGCATCGAGCTCGAACGCGCAGGTGGCCTACACCCGCAACGGCGCGTTCAGCGTCGACGCGAACCGCTTCATCACCGACAGCTCGGGCGCCTATCTGCAGGTGCTGCCGACCGACAGCGCGGGCACCGTCACCGCGAACGGCATCACCGCCGTGCGATCGGTGCAGCTGCCGCTGACCTCGGGCACGTCGCAGTCGACCCAGAATGTCGATCTCGCGGTCACGTTCCCGGCTGCCGCCGACGTTCCCTCGACCCGTTCGGTCTACAGCGCGACCAATCCCTATCAGTTCGATCGCAACGACGCGAACAGCTACAACCAGTCGACCACCACGACCGTCTATGACGCGACCGGCACGGCCTTCCCGATGACCACCTATTATATCCGGGAAAATATTCCTTCGGGCGCGACCACGACGACGACCTGGACCGCCCACACCTTCGTCGGCGACACCGAGGTCAGCTATGACAGCGCGGCCGCGACCCAGCCGGCGCCGCTGACCCTCACCTTCGATGCGACGGGTGCCAAGACCGCCCCCAGCGCCACGATCTCGATCACAGGGGTCAGCCCGACCGGCGCTTCGGCGCCGCTCGCTTTCGACCTCACCTACGGTGCCAGCACCAAGCAGGCCGCCGCACCCTTCACGCTCACCAGCTTCGATCAGGATGGCTTCGCGGCCGGCTCGCTCGACAATGTGTCGGTCGGCGCCGATGGCCTGATCGTCGCCACCTTCTCGAACGGCGACACCCAGGCGCTCGGCAAGATCGTCGTAGCGACCTTCTCGAACCCGGACGGGCTCCGCCAGCTCGGCGACAGCAAATGGGGTACTACCGGCATTTCGGGCGAACCGGTCATCGGGGAAGCGAATGCCAATGGCACCGGATCGATCCAGTCGGGCGCGCTCGAGCAGGCCAATGTCGACATCACCGAGGAACTGGTCGCGCTGATCCAGGCGCAGCGCAACTTCTCGGCGAATGCGAAGGCGATCGAGGCGGCGAATACGATGACCCAGACCATCGTCAACCTGCGCGGCTGATCCTGAGCGGGACGATCAAGGAAGCTAGGCCATGGACAAGCTGATCTACAGCTCCCTGTCGGCGATGCGATCGGCGATGGCGCGTCAGACGATGACCGCCAACAACCTCGCCAACGTCAACACTGCGGGCTTCCGCGGC
>SCUQ01000545.1 GCA_004297635.1 Rhizorhabdus sp.
CGTGATCCATGAGGCGTTCCATATCGCGACCTCCGGGCGCCCCGGCCCGGTGGTGGTCGACCTGCCGAAAGACGTGCAGGTGGCAAGCGCGCCCTATCGCAAGCCGTCCATCCAGGCTTTGCCCCACAAAGGCTATAAGCCCCAGGTGAAGGCCGATGCCAAGCTGATAGAAGCGGCGGTGGAGATGATCGCGGCGGCCGAGCGGCCGATCCTCTACACCGGCGGCGGCATCATCAATTCGGGTCCGGTGACCAGCCAGATCCTGCGGGAACTGGCGCGGATCACCGGGGCCCCGGTGACGTCGACGCTGATGGGCCTGGGCGCTTTCCCCGCATCCGACCCGGCCTGGCTGGGCATGCTCGGCATGCACGGCACCTATGAAGCCAATATGGCGATGAACAAGGCGGACCTGATCATCTGCCTGGGCGCGCGCTTCGACGACCGGGTGACGGGCCGCCTCGACGCCTTCTCGCCGCACAGCAAGAAGATCCACATCGATATCGACCGCTCCTCGATCAACAAGACCGTGCGGGTCGACCTCGGCATCGTCGGCGACGTCGGCCGGGCGATGGAGGACATGGTCAAATTGTGGAAGGCGCGCCAGCATCGTGCGCAGGACCTCCAGCCCTGGCTTGCCCGGATCGAGGGGTGGCGTGCACGCCAATGCCTGAAATATCCGGCTTCGACCAAGGAGATCATGCCACAGCTCGCCATTCGCAAGCTGTGGGAGGCGACCCATGCGAAGAAGCCGATCATCACGACCGAAGTCGGCCAGCACCAGATGTGGGCCGCGCAGCATTTCGACTTCGAGGCGCCGAACAAATGGCTGACCTCGGGCGGCCTCGGCACGATGGGCTATGGCCTGCCGGCGGCGATCGGCGCGCAGCTCGGCAATCCCAATGCGCTGGTGATCGATATTGCCGGCGAGGCCTCGATCCAGATGAACATCCAGGAACTCGGCACCGCGTCCCAATATCGCCTGCCGGTGAAGATATTCATCCTCAACAATGAATATATGGGCATGGTCCGCCAGTGGCAGGACCTGACCTATGCCGGCCGCTATTCGGAGAGCTACAGCGATGCGCTCCCCGATTTCGTCAAGCTGGCCGAGGCCTATGGCTGGAAGGGCATCCGCATCGACGCGGTAGGCGATCTCGAATCCGGCATCGCGGCGATGATCGCCCATGACGGCCCGGTGATGGTGGACTGCCGCGTGGCGAAGCTCGCCAACTGCTTCCCGATGATCCCCAGCGGCGCGGCGCACACCGATATGATCCTTGAGCCCGACGAAGTGGTCGGCGAAATGGACGACGAAGCCAAGGCGCTCGTCTGATCCTGCTCCCTTCCCTTTAAGACCCGGAACCAATCATGCATATCAAGCAGGAAGCGACAGAACGGCATACCCTGTCCGTGACCGTGGACAATGAAGCGGGCATCCTCGCCAGGATCGCCGGCCTCTTTTCCGCCCGCGGCTATAATATCGACAGCCTGACGGTGGCCGATGTCACCGAGGATGAGAAGATCAGCCGCATCACCATCGTCACCACCGGGACCCCCGATGTCATCGAGCAGGTGGTGGCCCAGCTCGACCGGATGATCCCGGTCCACAACGTCACCGACCTGTCGGTGCTGGGGCCGCATGTCGAGCGCGAACTGGCGCTGGTGAAAGATCGGAAGAG
>SCUQ01000546.1 GCA_004297635.1 Rhizorhabdus sp.
GCGATGCTCGCACCCCATGAAATGCGGCTGAAGTCTTCCCGGCCCATGGCGGCGCGGCTCGACTGCATCGACCTCGGCGAAGCTCAGATCGTCGATCTGCAATATGGTACCGATGTCTGGATCGATCCGGCCGTGATCGAGGACAATTATATGATCCATACCGCGATCAGCGGTAGCAGCCAGCTATGGGACGGCGGGCAGCATTCCACGATTGAACCCGGCGCCCTGCACGTCACGTCACCCGGCGCACGTCTCCGGGTCAACATGACCTACCGCTGTCGCCACTTGACGGTGCGGCTGTCGAAGCCGGCGTTCAACGGCTATCTAAGCCGCGAGCTCGGCGTCTCGGTGGGCCGTCCATTGGCCTTCGACGCGGCCGGCGTGGAGAATGGTCCGCTCCCCGAAGCCTGGCGGCGACTGATCTCTCATATCGCCCGGCAGGCCGGCAGCATGCCGGAGATACTCTCGAACGGCCGGCTGCAGCGGCATTATGCGGCCATGATGATGGAAATGCTGCTGAGCCACTATGCCAGCAATTATAGCGAACTGATCGCTGTTCCCGGCAACGAAACGGCGCCCTGGCACGTTCAGCAAGCCCGCGCGATCATCCACGACGATTTCGACGACACGCTGTCGATCGCCCGCATCGCTACACGGGTAGGCGTGAGCGTCCGCAGTCTGCAAAACGGCTTTCGCCGCTTCCTGGGCATCACCCCGGTCGAATATATCCGCCGCCACCGGCTTGAGCAGTTACATGCCGCGCTGGTGAGAAGCGAGGGCGGCGAGCGCATCACCGATCTGATGCTCAATTGCGGAATCGTCGACTTCGGACGCTACGCGCAGCACTATCGCCAGCGCTACGGCTGCAGCCCGTCGGAAACGCTTCGCAGCGCCCGCCTCCACTGACGGCAATCAGGCGAAACGGCGCGCGAGTGTTTCGACCCAGTCGAGCTGGAAAGCGGTCGCCTCCGGCCCGGGCTGCTGCGCCTGAAATATCGCGAGTGTCGGATCCGCGACGTCGGTACGCTCTCCGGCCAGCGTCTCGACGATGGCGAGACCGAGGAAGGGAACGCATGCCTCCGAATAGCCGCCTTCGTGAACGATCACGAGCCGGCCTCCGCACATCCGGTCTGCGGCATCGACCATCCGGGCCGTCATCGCCCGGAAGGTTTCACTGTGCGCCAGCATGCGCGCCATCGGATCGGCAGCGCCGGCGTCGAGACCGCTGGCGACAACGATCAGATCGGGCTTGAACCGCTCCAGCGCCGGCAGCACGATACGGTCGATCGACGCCAGATAGGCCGCATCGCCGGCCCCGGCCGGCAGCGAGATGTTGATATTGGTCCCCTGCCCGTCGCCCTCGCCGCGATCCTCGACGCCGCTATAGCCGGGTGGAAAGCAATGTTCCTGATGGATCGAAATGGTCAACGTATCGCCGCGATCATAATAGATCGACTGGGTGCCGTTGCCATGGTGGACGTCCCAGTCGACGATCGCGACCCGGCCCAGGCCATGTTCGGCGCGCGCCGCCTCGATCGCCACGGGTATATTGGCAAGGACGCAGAAACCCATCGAGCGGTCGGCCAGGCAGTGATGGCCGGCCGGACGGCACAAGGCATAGGCCCGCGCGACCTTCCCGGTCATCACATCGGCCACGGCAGCCTTGGCAAGGCCGGCCGAAATGCAGGCAATATCGAATCCTCCGGCGCTGAACGGCGCGAAATCGCCGATGTCGCCGCCGCCTGCAGCGCTGACCCGCCTGAATTCGTCGATATATCGGCTGGTATGGACTCGCGTCAGATCGGTATCGTCGATCGGAGCGGCACCGGCGACCGCCATCCGGTCCAGCAGGCCGGATGTCTTGAGGAGGGACAGCAGGCGTCTCTTCGAGTCGGGCGTGTCGGCACCGGCCGCGCCGCTGGGCGGCTGAACATATCCGCCAACCGGAAGGAACAATGCCTGCAGCCCGACCGAGTGCCAGAAAGTCCACTCATCGGTATAGAAACCCGTGACGCTCTTCATCTTGCCCCGCCGTTCATCGGATCGCCTTATCCGGCATTTCCCATGTATATTCTCGAATTTGCGTGCCAGATTTATGCCTCAGCGTGCCAGGGAGCGCATCGAGCCGATCGGCTCTGCGCCGATGGCCGTCCGTCGCGCTCGCCCCGCAATGCCAGGCCCATGGACGCTTCATTGAGATCATCGCAGCGGATTGGCCGATGGCGATGCCCGGTCGCGTCGTCCGCTTTCCGCCCTGGTACGGCCCCGGTCCTTGACGTCAGCCCAGCGTCAGGCCTGTCAGCGCGCGAAGGTCGTCGGCCGTAAGCCCTTCGACCGTCTCGACGATATGCGCGCCGCCCGGGCCGACGTCGAATATGGCGAGATCGGTGTAGACGCGCGATACGCAGCCGAGCCCCGTCAACGGATAGGTGCAGGCCTCCACCAGCTTGCTCTCGCCCTGCTTGGTCAGCAATTCCATCATCACGAAGGTCTGCTTGGCGCCGATCGCCAAATCCATCGCACCGCCGACGGCGGGAATCGCCCCCGGCTCGCCGGTGTGCCAATTGGCGAGATCACCTTTCGTCGAAACCTGGAAGGCGCCCAGGACGCAGATGTCGAGATGTCCGCCCCGCATCATCGCGAAACTATCGGCATGATGGAAGAAGCAGCCCCCGGTCAGCAACGTCACCGCCTGCTTGCCGGCGTTGATCAGTTCCCAATCCTCCTCGCCGGCCGCAGGTGCCGGTCCCATGCCGAGCAGACCGTTCTCGCTCTGTAGAAACACCTCACGCTCGATAGGCAGATAGTTGGCAACCTTCGTCGGCAGGCCGATGCCCAGGTTCACATAGGCGCCCTCGGGAATGTCCTGGGCAACGCGGGCGGCCATCTGGTCGCGGGTCAGGCGGTTCATGATCTTTTCTCCGACTGCGGGGCGCCGATCTCGACGAGTCGCTGGACGAAAATACCGGGCGTAACCACCGTCTCGGGGTCCAGAGCACCCAGCGGCACCACCTCCGCGACCTGGGCGATGGTCGTCTTCGCCGCCATGGCCATGATCGGCCCGAAATTGCGCGCCGTCTTGCGGTAGACCAGGTTGCCCCAGCGGTCGCCCTTATGCGCCTTGATCAGCGCGAAATCGGCATGGATCGGATATTCGAGAACATGATCGCGCCCGTCGATGTTGCGCGTTTCCTTGCCCTCGGCCAGCAGCGTGCCGAAACCGGTAGGCGTGAAAATGGCGCCCAGCCCTGCACCGGCCGCCTGGATGCGTGCCGCGAGATTGCCCTGGGGAACCAGCTCCAGTTCGATCCGCCCGGCCCGATAGGCCGTATCGAAATGGTGCGAATCGGTCTGCCGCGGAAAGGAGCATATGATCTTCCGCACGCGGCCGGCCTTGATCAACGCCGCCACGCCGGTCTCGCCATTGCCGGCATTGTTGTTGATGATGGTCAGGTCGCCGACACCACGGGCGATCAGCGCGTCGATCAACTCGTCGGGCATGCCCGCCGTCCCGAAGCCACCGATCATCACTGCCGCGCCGTCGGAAATACCCGCGACGGCCTCTTCCACATTGCCAACCGTCTTGTCGATCATCCGACCCTCCCTGCGAGACCGCCGCCCGATCGGTGTCGGATGGCGCGGGCTTGCGTCAACCGATAATCGATATAATGTCCGATTATCGGTTGATAAGGAAAGCCATGGACAAGCCGGTTCCGGGATCGAGCGGCGACCCCGATTATATGATGTCGCTGGCACGCGGACTGGCCGTGCTGCGCTGCTTTGCCGATGAACGAAGGCCGATGACGATCGCACAGGCGAGCCGCCTGACCGGGCTCAGCCGCCCCGCCGTGAAGCGCTGCCTCTACACGCTTGTCCGGCTGGGCTACGCGGCCCAGGACGGCACCCATTACACGCTGAGGCCCAAGACGCTGGCGCTCGGCTACGCCTATCTGTCGTCCAGCACCCTGGCCACGCGCGCCCAGCCACTGCTCGACCGGCTTCGCGACGAGCTTCACGAGAGTTGCTCGCTGGGTGTGATCGAGGAGGGAGAGGTTTATTACGTGGCGCGCGCAGAGGTGTCGCGCATCATGTCGATCGCGCTGAGGGTTGGCAGCCGGCTGCCGCTTTATTGCAGCTCGATGGGCCGGGTGCTGCTTGCAGGCCAGAGCCGCGAGGACCGCGATGCCTATCTGCGCCGCACCGACCTCAAGGCACTGACGGCGAAGACCGAGACCGATCCTTCGCGCCTGCACGCGATTTTCGACAAGGTTCGCGAGGAAGGCCATGCCGTCGTCGACGAGGAACTGGAGCTGGGGCTGAGGTCGATCGCCGTGCCCGTCATGGGGCCGGCCGGCGTCATGGCCGCGGTGAATGTCGGAGTTCAGGCGTCTCGCGTGTCGGCGGCGGGTTTGCGTCCTCGCTTTCTTCCCGCCCTCCGCAGGATCGCGGCCGAACTCGGCTGAGGCCGCCCGGCTCGGTCAAGAGAGGATCGCATCCGCGGCGCGATCGCGGCGATCCGGTCAAAAAAGCCCCGGAAACCAGCCGAATTTAATGATGTCTTTGGAAAAACATGTCATAGATTCTGCTATTGTGCGGTCGAACCAGGCGGACGCGCGACCTGGCCTGTGGAGGTGCGGTGCGTATTTTCAAGCTGTTGCAATGGCTTGGCTCCGGCTGCCTGCTATTTGCAGCGCCCGCTGAAAGCGCCATGGTGGCGGGATCCGAGTTCCTGTCAGAATGGAACCTGATCGTCTTCGACAATCTCGACAGCCGGGCGAAGATCGAGGGCCGCGCCTTTGTCGGCGGCGAGAGCCGCTATAGAGATGGCGATGACAAGAGCGGCGGCGATGACAAGGCCGGCGAGCTGCGGAGCGGCGAATCCGGCAAGGTCGGCGATGCCCAGGGCGCCGATTATACAGAAGAACTCTTCCGCCAGCGCGAGGAGCTGATGCGCGCCGCCCAAGGCCTCAGCGAAAATCTACGCTCGCTGGCCGCGACCGGAAAGGCTTCCATCGAAGGCGAAACCTTGCGGATCAGCGGCGCCGCGAAGGAAAATGTGTTCGAGCTGTCCCTGGACGCGTTCGACAAGATCGGAGAGCTCCGCCTCGACATCCCCGATGGTTCGACGCTGGTCCTCAACGTGGCCGGAAAATCGGGCACGATCTCGGGCAAATTCGATGGTAGCGGCCTTGGCAAGGACAGCCAGCTCATCTGGAACTTCTTCGAAGCCGAGGATCTCCGCTTCGAATCTGATTTTTACGGCACGGTGCTTTCACCCTATGCCAGCCTCCGCAACGACGGGTCAGTCGAGGGCACGCTGGTCGCCTCCTCACTCGACCAGCGCGGCGCATTGCGGATGGGGGGCGCCCAAGGCTTCCAGCAGGATATCTCACCCGTCGAAACGGTTTCGGTTGCGCCCGAACCTGCGAGCTGGCTGATGATGATCATCGGTTTCGGACTGGTCGGCAATATATTGCGGCGATATCCGATCCATGCCCAGGCGACGGCGTTCCACCTCGGGAAGATTCCCTGCCGATCCTGACGGCGGCGGAAAGACCTGGCCGCCGCGATGACCCCGCTGCTTGTGCCGTGGGGCGTTGCCGCTAAGAAGCGTCCGCATCGAATCTATATCGGGAGATCAGCATGGCGGGCAACGGAACGATCGCGATCATCGGGGGCACCGGGAAGCTGGGCGCCGCGATCGCACGGCGGCTGGCCAAGGCGGGCCGCACGGTCGTGATCGGATCGCGATCGGCCGAGAGCGCCTCCGCGAAGGCGACCGAGCTGGGCTTCGGCCTGACCGGCATGAGCAATGCCGATGCGGCACAGGCCGGCGATGTCGTCATCGTGACAGTGCCCTTCGACGCGCAGGACGCGACACTGGCCGATATCCGCCCCCATGTCGCGGGCAAGCTGGTCGTCGATACCACCGTCCCCTTGGTTCCGCCCAAGGTGATGCGCGTCCAGATGCCGGCCGAAGGCAGCGCCGCCGTGCGCACCCAGAAGGCGCTGGGCGAAGGCGTGCGGATCGCCTCGGCGTTTCACAGCGTCGCCGGGCACAAGCTGATCACCGACAGGGACATCGAATGCGATGTGCTCGTCTTCGGTGACGACAAGGCCGATCGCCAGATCGTCGTCGAGCTGGCCGATGCGATGGGGCTGCGCGGCGTTCATGGCGGCGCGCTGGTCAATTCGGCGGCGGCCGAGGCGCTTACCTCCGTGCTGATCTTCATCAACAAGACCTATCAGGTCGACGGCGCCGGCATCCGCATCACCGGCGATCTGATTCCGCCCGCCGCCTGATCCCGCCCCGGTGGACAGCGCGCTCCTCATCGTTGCCGCGGGTTTGCTCGCAGGTCTGATGAACGCGCTCGCGGGCGGCGGCTCCTTCGTCTCGCTACCCGTGCTGATCGCCGCCGGCGTCCCATCGGTCGCCGCCAACGCGACCAGCACGGTCGCGCTCTGGCCCGGCGGGCTGGCCAGCGCGATGGTCTATCGCGGCCAGCAGCGGCCGGTGGCCGGTATGGGCGTGCGGTTGATGCTGGTTGTCACCGTGATCGGCGGCGCGGCCGGCGCGGTGCTGCTGCTGAGCACGCCGGTGCGGCTGTTCGACAAGCTTCTCCCCTGGCTGGCGCTGGTCGCGACGCTCGCGCTCGCCTTCGCGCCGCGCGTCGCTCCCTGGCTGCAGGCGCGGATCGGCCTGCGCCGCCTGCCGCTGCTGGCGGGTCAGTTCCTGCTCGGCGTCTATGGCGGCTATTATGGCGGCGCGGTGGGGCTGATGATGCTCGCCCTGTGGGGCCTGATCGACGGCGCCGACATCAAGGCGCTCGCCGGCACCCGCACCGCGATGGTGAGCGCCGCCAATTCGGTCGCCATTCTGTGTTTCGTGATAGCGGGCGCTGTCCACTGGAGCATGGCGGCCCTGCTCGCGGCCGGCGCTCTGGCCGGCGGCTATGCCGGCGCCGCGGCCGCAAAGCGGCTGTCGCCCGGACTGGTGCGCGGCGCCACGCTCGCGCTGTGCGTTGTCATCACCGGCGTCTTCTTCAGCCGGGCCTATTTCTAGCAACGGCGGATCGGCCTTCCCCTCCGCACCCGGCGTCCCTATCTTCGCAACCACATGCCGCCCGATCACGCCTCCGCCAGCACCGCCGTTCCAGAACAGGGCTGGGCCACGCTCCGCCGCTTCCTGCCCTATCTCTGGCCCAAGGACGCGCCCGGCCTGCGCGCGCGCGTCGTGATCGCGCTGCTGCTCGTGCTCGCCGCCAAGGTCGCGGTGCTGCTGATGCCGTTCGCCTACAAGGCGGCGATCGACCGGATGGCGCCGGGCTTCGAGCCCGGCGTGATGATCGCGGTCGCGCTGGTCCTCGCCTATGCCGGCGCGCGCTTCGGCGGGGTGCTGTTCGACAATATGCGCAACGCGATCTTCGAGCTGGTCGGCCAGGATGCCGGCCGACGTCTGGCGGTAGAGGTGTTCGCCCAGCTCCACCGCCTGTCGCTGCGCTACCATCTGGAACGGCGCACCGGCGCGCTCACCAAGATCGTCGAGCGCGGCACCAAGAGCATCGACACGATGCTCTATTTCCTGCTGTTCAACATCGGGCCGACCATCTTCGAACTGGCCGCGGTCTGCCTGATCTTCTTCTTCAAATTCGGCACCGGCCTCGTCATCGCCACGCTGCTGGCGATCGCCTGCTATATCCGCTTCACCAGCGCCGTGACCGAGTGGCGCACCAAGATGCGGCGCCAGATGGTGGAATATGACACCCGCGCCGCCGCCCGCGCGGTCGATTCGCTGCTCAACTACGAGACGGTGAAATATTTCAGCGCCGAAGCGCGCGAGACCGCCAATTACGGCCAGGCCGTCGCCGACTATGCCCGCGCCGCGACCAAGAACGAAAGCTCGCTGGCGCTGCTGAACATCGGCCAGTCGCTGATCACCAACCTGATGATGGCGGGCGCGATGGGCTACAGCGTCTATGGCTGGAGCAAGGGCTGGTATTCGCCGGGCGATGTGGTTTTCATCAACACCATCCTGAGCCAGCTGTTCCGGCCGCTCGACATGCTCGGCATGGTCTATCGCGAAATCCGCCAGGGGCTGATCGACATGGAGGCGATGTTCCGCCTTGTCGATACGCCCGCCGAGGTGGCCGACGCGCCCGATGCCCTGCCGCTCGCGGTACCGGGCGGACTGGTCCGGTTCGAGGGCGTCACCTTCCATTATGATTCCGAGCGGCCGATCCTGAAGGGGATCGACCTTGCCATCCGTCCCGGCGGCACGCTGGCGGTCGTCGGGCCATCGGGCGCGGGCAAGTCGACCCTCGCGCGCATCCTGTACCGCTTCTACGACATCAGCGGCGGGCGCGTGACGATCGACGGACAGGACATCGCCCATGTAACGCAGGAATCGCTGCGTCGCGCGATCGGCATCGTTCCGCAGGACACGGTGCTGTTCAACGACACCATCGGCTACAATATCGGCTATGGCCGGGAGGGTGCGAGCCAGGCCGAGATCGAGGAAGCCGCGCGGGGCGCAGCGATCCACGACTTCATCCTGTCGCTGCCGCATGGCTATGCCACCAAGGTCGGCGAGCGCGGGCTCAAGCTGTCGGGCGGCGAAAAGCAGCGGGTGGCCATCGCCCGCACCCTGCTCAAGAATCCGCCGATCCTGATCCTCGACGAAGCGACCAGCGCGCTCGACAGCCGCACCGAGGCCGAGATCCAGGCCACGCTGCGCGGCGTCGAACAGGGCCGCACCACGATCGTCATCGCCCATCGCCTATCGACGGTGGTCCATGCCGACGAGATCGTCGTGCTGGAACAGGGCCGCATCGTCGAACGCGGCGCCCATGCCGAACTGATGGCGCGCGACGGCCTCTATGCCGAGATGTGGATGCGCCAGGCGAGCGAGAGCGAGGAGAAGGAGGCGGCTTAAAGGCCGGTCCGGCTCCACCGTCATTCCAGCGAAAGCTGGAATCTCTCTGTCGTCTTGCTACGAAGAAGCGGGAGATTCGGGATTTCGCCGGATGACGCAGGGGGTGATCAGGCTTGCAGGTCCGGCACGAACTTCGTCCGCTCACCTCCGCGCGCGGGATCGCGGCCTGGTATGTCGTGCTCTACCATATCCGCGAGAGCGCGGCGGGCACGCTGCCGCAGAGCGTGATCGATATTTTCGCCAAGGGCTATCTCGCGGTCGATTTCTTCTTCGTGCTGTCCGGCTTCGTGATCTGGCTCAACTATCGCAGCCTGCTGGCCCAGCATCGCTGGGGCGCGGTGCCGCATTTCCTGTGGCGGCGGCTGTCGCGCATCTATCCGCTGCACCTCCTCATCCTGCTCGGCGCCGT
>SCUQ01000006.1 GCA_004297635.1 Rhizorhabdus sp.
GTGCGAAGGGCGTCGCCCGTGTTGACCTGATGTCCCGAAACACGAATTTCCATAGCAAATCTCCAACCATGTGATGCCGGTGGTGAAACGTCCGGCGCAGCTGCGCCATCCGTAACGCCACGGATTAGCCGAGCGCACCCTCCAGCCAGAGCGGCGCGTCGAGCTTTTCAATAAAGGCCTTATGTCTCTGCAGTTCCTCCTCGCTGGCGTGATGGGGGCGGATCGCCCTGACGGTGCGGGCGGCGACGGCCACCTGCGTGGTCGCGACGATGATCGTCTCCTCGACGACGACCTCGCCGATCGACAGGCCGATCTGGCGCCCGCCGGTCAGCTCGACATAGAGCTGGGCGAGCAGCTGCGCATCGAGCAGCGCGCCATGCTTGACCCGATGGCTGCGATCGATCCCGTAGCGGGTGCATAGCGCGTCGAGACTGTGCTTGGCGCCGGGATGGACCTTGCGGGCGATCGCGACGGTATCGATCATTCGCGACAGATGGACCGGATCGCGGCCGCACAGGGCCAGTTCGGCATTGAGGAAGCCGAAATCGAAGCCGGCATTATGCGCGACCAGCGGGCAATCCCCGAGAAATTCGAGCAGCTCGCCGGCCTTGTCGGCGAACAGCGGCTTGTCGCTCAGGAAGCGATCGGACAGGCCGTGGACCTGTTCGGCCTCATAGGGCATCGCCCGCTGCGGATTGAAATAGCCATGATAGCTGCGCCCGGTCTCGACCCGGTTGATCAGTTCGATACAGCCTATCTCGACCAGCCTGTCGCCCGTCGCGGGATTGAGGCCGGTCGTTTCGGTATCGAAGACGATCTCACGCATGCCGGCAATATCGGACTCCGCGCGCGGAGAGGCAAGAGACGAGATGACGAATCATGCGCCGTGTCCGGTCGATCGTGCCGCCGGTGTCGATAATGATGTCGGCATGCGCTCTTTTGCGGTGGTCGGGCCATTGCAGCGAACGGATGTGCTTCAATTTCAACGGATTCATTCCGGGGCGCGCCAGCACCCGGCGCGCCTGTTTCCACGCCGGGGCGGACACCACGGCGATCGCGTCGACCTGGCGCCAGCCCTGCTTTTCGAACAGCAGCGGGATATCGAGCACCACCAGCGGGCGCGAGCGGTGCCGGCGCAGGAACAGTCGGCGCGACTCGACCAGCGCGGGATGGATGATGCGTTCGAGCCGGCGCAGCGCCTCCCGGTCGCCGAGCACCGCCTTGCCCAGGACGACGCGATCGATGCCATGCGGACCGGCGGTGCCGGGGAAGGCGGCCTCGATCGCCGCAACCAGCCGCCCGCCCTTGCCCTGCAGGCGGTGCACCTCGGCGTCGGCATCATAGACCGGCACCCCGGCGCGGACGAACATCCGCGCGACCGTCGACTTGCCCATGCCGATCGATCCGGTCAGGCCCAGGACGATCATCGGCTGCCTATTATCATCGATCGAGGCGCGATCATGCGACCAGCATCGCCCGCAGCCGTTCATCGGCATCGCGCGGCGCGGCGATCCCGAAGAAGCGGCCGAACGCCGCCGCCGCCTGGCCGATCAGCATGTGCAGCCCGTCGACCGTTCTGAGCCCGCGTGCGCGCGCTTCGGCGAGCAGCGGTGTTTCAAGCGGCGCATAGACGATGTCGTAGATCACCGCATTGGGGGGTACATGGCCGAAATCGAGCAGAAGCGGCGGCTGCCCCGTCATGCCCAGCGAGGTGGTGTTGACCACCAGATCGAGAATCCCCTCGCGGTCGTCGAAGGGGAAATCGGTGGCCTCCGCGAAGATGTCGAGTGGAGCGACCAGCCGATCGTCGGGCTCGAAGGCCGCGCGCAGCGCCTTCGCCTTTTCGACATCGCGGGCGATGATCACGCAGGTGAAACCATGGTCGTGCAGCGCGAGCGCGACCGCCTTGGCCGCGCCGCCCGCGCCGATGATCCGCGCCATGCGGAACAGGTGGCTTTGCGCGAGGAGCGGCTGAAGCGGTTCGAGAAAACCAATATAATCGGTATTATAGCCGACGAGCTTGCCATGTTCCGGCACCACGGTGTTGACCGCGCCGATCCGCTCGGCGGCGGGATCGATCCGGTCGAGCAGCGTCATCACCGCCTGCTTGTGCGGCAGCGTGACATTGCAGCCGCGCCAACAAGGGTTTCGGCGGCGTTCCTCGAAGAACATCCAAAGATCTTCGGACGTGACATGAGAAGCGCGATAATCCGCTTGTATTCCAGCACGTTCGAGCCAGAATTTATGAATCATCGGTGATTTCGAATGGGCGATCGGATCGCCGATGACCTCCGCGAAGGGCAGTTCGTTCATGCCGGCATCATCCCCCCGCCGTCGTTCATGACGGCAAAACCGAACGCACGCGAAGATAGTCGAGCAGCGGCAGCAGCGGCAGGCCCAAAATGGTGAACTGGCTGCCCTCGATCCGCGCGAAAAGCTGGGCGCCATGCCCCTCTATCCGGTAACCACCGACACAGGCGCCGATCGCCGGCCATTCGGCATCGAGATAGGCGTCGATGAACGCCTCGCTGAGCGGGCGGACATGCAGGGTCGCGCTATCGACATGGCGCCAGACCGGCACCCCGCCTTCACAGATCACCGCGGCGCTGTGGAGCCGGTGGCGGGTGCCGCTCAACCGGCGCAGCAGATCGCGCTGGATCTCGCGGCTGTCCGCCTTGTCGATCATCGTGCCGTCGTCGAAGGCGACGGTCGAATCGCAGCCCAGCACCAGATCGGTGGGGTAGCGCCGCGACAGCTTGGTCGCTTTCAGCTCGGCCAGCGCATCGGCAAGGTTGCGGGGCGTCACCCCCTCGGCGCGCAGCCCGGCCTTCATCGACTCCTCATCGACCCCGGCGGCCATCGCGTCATGCGGCACCCCGGCGGCGCTGAGCATGGCCCGGCGCGAGGCCGATTGCGAGGCGAGGATCAGGCGGCTCATCGGTCCGCATCCTCCTTCTTCGCCGCGCGTTCGTTGACGATGTTGATGATCGCCGCCGCGCTTTCCTCGATCGAGCGGCGGGTGACGTCGATCACCGGCCAGCCATGATCGGAGAAGATCCGCCGTGCGAAGGTCAGTTCGGCGACCACCTTCTCATGCTCGACATAGGCGGTCTCGGGCGACTGATTGAGCGACAGCAGCCGGTTGCGCCGGATCTGGATCAGCCGGTCGGGACTGGTGGTCAGCCCGACGATCAGCGGATGGACGAGCGTATAGAGCGATGGCGGCGGCGGCGATTCGATCACCAGCGGTACATTGGCCACCTTGTAGCCGCGATTGGCGAGGTAGATGGCGGTGGGGGTCTTGGACGAGCGCGACACGCCGGTCAGGATGATGTCGGCTTCCTCCCACTCCTCGGAACCGATGCCGTCATCATGCGCGATGGTATACTGGATCGCCTCGACCCGCGCATAATAGGCCGCGTCGAGCATGTGCTGGCGGCCCGGCCGGGCAAGCGCCTCCTGCCCGAGCAGCTGCGACAGCGCGTCGATCACCGGATCGAGCGCCGATACGCTCGGCAGGCCTAGCGCGTGGCAGCGCGATTCCAGCCGCTTGCGGATATCATTGTTGACCAGGGTGAAGATGACGAGGCCCGGACGCTGGGCGATTTCGAGCAATATCCGGTCGAGATGGCCCTGGCTGCGGACCATCGGCCAGAAATGCTTGATCGTCTCCACCCCCTCGAACTGGGCAAGCCCGGCCTTGGCGATGTTCTCGAGTGTTTCGCCGGTCGAATCCGACAGCAGATGGAGATGAAGCCGGATCATGCCATCTCCATCATCATGTCCTGCCCGGCCGGCCGGCCTATATGCCCGCCGATCCGAGCATCAGCGTCGTGGCACGCCTTGTCCCGGAACAACGTCAGGATGACGATGCGGGCGTTCGGGACAATCCTGTGGAAAACCATGCGCATGGAGCTAGCGGAAGGCTGGGCATGGTTTCAAGGCAAGCTTTCATCCCCACTGACATCGTGGTCGTCCTGTGACTCGTCCACAGGGGGGCGAATCCATCCACAGTCTGTGGATAATGGGCATGACATCCGGGACTCGCTGGCACCGGGCGATTTTGCACGAGTCAAGTTGTTGGCAATTGCGCCAACTGTGAATAAACCCCGGCTCGCGACGCCCTACAACCACTTCAGTTTCTCTTTTAAGAATCTTATTAAGGAAGATAATGGCCGCCCAGTCCGCCGAGACACGCCCCCTGCTTGCCGTGCTGCGGGGCGAGCGCCGCGATCCGCCGCCGGTCTGGCTGATGCGCCAGGCAGGGCGCTATCTGCCCGAATATCGCGCGCTCCGGGCACAAAAGGGCGGGTTCCTCGAACTCGCCTATGACAGCGAGTCCGCCGCCGAGATCACGCTGCAGCCGATCCGTCGCTTCGGCTTCGACGGGGCGATCCTGTTTTCCGACATTCTCGTCATCCCCCATGCGCTGGGCCAGGATCTGCGTTTCGAGGCCGGCGAAGGGCCGCGCCTGTCCCCAACCCTGGTCGATCATGCGCTGGACAGCCTGGTCGCGGTGCCCGGACGGCTCGATCCGATCTACGGCACGATCCGCAAGGTCCGCGAGAGTCTGCCTGCGCAGACGACCTTCCTGGGCTTCGCGGGCAGCCCGTGGACCGTCGCGACCTATATGGTCGCCGGCCAGGGCAGCAAGGAGCAGGCCGAGACGCGGCGGATGGCCTATCGCGACCCGCAGGCCTTTGGCGCGATCATCGCAGCGCTGGTCGATGCGACGGCCGATTATCTGTCGAAGCAGATCGAAGCGGGTGTCGACGCGGTGCAGCTGTTCGACAGCTGGTCCGGGAGTCTTGCCCCGCGCGAGTTCGAGCGCTGGG
>SCUQ01000547.1 GCA_004297635.1 Rhizorhabdus sp.
AATGCAGCGAATGGCGGATTTCTGTCGATCTTATCGATCACAGTTACCCTTTGTTCACCATTTTCGCGTCTACATCTTTCCCTGAAAGCGCAACCGAATCCATCGCGATGATGCTGAAGGTGCCGCAAACGGGGTCAGATCGGGAGACCACGCATGCAGGATGACATCTTGCGCCTGGCCTATGAGGTCTCGCGCATCACGGAAGAGAAGGTCGATCGCATCGACCGGGTGATGAAGCAGACCGGCATGCTGGCGATCAACGCCCGGCTGGAGGCGGCGCGTGCCGGCGAAGCGGGGCGTGCCTTTTCGGTGGTGGCGCAGGAGCTGGGGCAGCTGGCCAGCGCGATCTCCGGGATCGGCGCGGAGCTGCGCTCGGCGATCTCCTCTAACATCGCGTCGCTGCGCACCGCCGGCAGCCAGATGCTGGTCGATTTCAAGGGCACCCGCCACACCGACCTCGCCCGCTCGGCGGTCGAGATCATCGACCGCAACCTCTATGAGCGTTCGTGCGACGTCCGCTGGTGGGCGACCGACAGCTCGGTCACGCAGGTGCTGGAAGATCCCAGCGACGCCAATATCGCCCATGCCACCGAGCGGCTGGCGACGATTCTGCGATCCTATACCGTCTATCTCGACCTGTGGGTCGCCGACCGCCAGGGCAAGGTGATCGCGACCGGCCGGCCGGACAGCTATCCCGACGCGATCGGCCAATATGTCGGCAATGAGGACTGGTTTCGCGCGGCGATGAGCACGCAGTCCGGCGACGATTTCCGGGTCTGCGACATTTCGACCAATCCGACCTTGGGCGGCGCCCAGGTGGCGACCTATTCGACCGCCGTCCGCGAGGGCGGCCGCACCCGCGGCACCACGATCGGCGCGCTCGGCATCTTTTTCGACTGGGCGCCGCAGGCGGCGGCGATCCTCGACGGCATCGGCCTGTCGCCGGCCGAACGCGCGACATCGCGGCTGATGCTGCTCGACGCCACCCACCGCATCATCGCTTCGTCCGACGGGCAGGGCATCTGCACCGATCATTATCCGCTCCAGACCGACAGGCGCGACAGCGGCTATTATGGACAGGACGGCAAGCTGATCGCCTTCGCGCTGACCCCCGGCTACGAAACCTATCGCGGCCTCGGCTGGCTCGGCTGCATCGAAAGCGAGATGTCGGAAGACTGAAGCTCGCCGCCCTTCGCCTGCCTTGCGGGCGCTCGGGATAAACGTCGGCGGGCATCCCTTCCGCCGCCTGGTGCGGACCCCTTTTGGTCCGCAATGTACGTACCGGCCGATTCCCGCCTTCGCGAGAATGACGGTTTAGGCTAAGGGGCGCCATGCGTCCCCCCAGAAAGCCCCCGGCCAGACCACCCGGCAAGCCGATCCCGCCCCCCAAGCTGGGCCGCCGCCAGGCGCGCGGCCTTGCCCGGCCGGTCAAGCCATCGGTCCCGCACCCCGCCCGCGAAAACGCCCGTCCCGGCCAGGAGCCGCAGCGCATCGCCAAGCTGCTGGCCCGCGCCGGTGTCGCATCGCGCCGCGAGATCGAGCGGATGATCGTCGAGGGACGGGTGAAGCTCGATGGCGCCCTGGTCGAAACCCCGGCGACGCTGCTGGCATCACTGAAGGGCGTGACCGTCGACGACCAGCCCGTAGCCGCGCCCGAGCCGACCCGGCTGTTCCTGTTCCACAAGCCCAAGGGCGTGCTGACCACCGAGCGCGATCCCAAGGGCCGCCCGACCATCTACGACAAGCTGCCCGCCGGGCTGCCGCGGGTGATGCCGGTCGGCCGGCTCGATCTCAACACCGAAGGGCTGCTGCTGCTGACCACCGATGGCGAGTTCAAGCGCCAGCTCGAACTGCCCTCGACCGGGGTGGAGCGCATCTACCGCGCCCGCGCCTATGGCAATGTCACGCAGGAACAGCTCGAGGACCTGATCGAGGGGATCGAGATCGACGGGGTCCGCTACGGATCGATCGACGCGAATATGGAGCGCCGCACCGGCGCCAATGTGTGGATTTTGATGAAGCTGCGCGAGGGCAAGAATCGCGAGGTGCGCCGGGTGCTCGAATATCTCGGCCTCGAAGTCTCGCGGCTGATCCGCGTCGCCTATGGCGTGTTCGAACTGGGCGATCTCGCCCCCGGCGAGGTCGGCGAGATCCGGCAGCATGACATCGCCAATTTCCGCAAGTCGCTGAAGGGCGGCCGGACCGGATGAGGATCGCGGCGTGAGGATTATCGCCGGCCAGTGGCGCGGCCGTCCGCTGCTGGCGCCCGCGGGCGATGCGACCCGCCCGACCGCGGATCGCACCCGCGAGGCGCTGTTCTCGATGCTGCTGAGCCGGCTGGGCAGCTTCGAGGGGCTGAAGGTTGCCGATATCTGCGCGGGCACCGGGGCGCTGGGGCTGGAGGCGCTGTCGCGCGGCGCCGCGCACTGCACCTTCGTCGAGCGGGACCGCACCGCGATCGAAGCATTGCGCGCCAATATCGCGAAGCTGGGCGATGCCGCCATCATCGGATCGGAGGTCCGGCCGATCGCTGCCGAAAGCTTCGCGGGCGGCCCGTTCGATCTGGTGCTGATCGACCCGCCTTATGGCACCGGGCTGGGGCAGAAGCTGCTCCCGAAGATCGCCCTGGCACCCGGCGGCTGGGCCAGCATCGAGACGGCGAAGCAGGAGGAGGTCGCGGTGCCCGGCTTCACCGTGG
>SCUQ01000548.1 GCA_004297635.1 Rhizorhabdus sp.
TCAGCTGCGAGGTTGGGCCATAGAGCGCCTCACGCAGAGTGACCGAGAGGCCGCCCGACGTGAAGGTGGCGCCAGCGATCACCTTCCACTTGGGCGACGAATTCTCGATGATGCTGCGCGCGGTTGCATCGAGCAGGCGGCCGTCGACCGTGACCTTGGTGATCTTGGTCTTGTTGTAGTTGCCGCTGAGCGTCCAGTTCACCGAGCCGAAGTCGAGCGACATCGGGTAGGAAGCCGTCAGGTCGATGCCGCGGGTGCGGGTGTTGACGCCGTTGGTGAACACCGCGATGCTGACGTCACCGACGGTCGGGTCGAGGATATTGCCCTGGGCAGCGATCGCGCCGAGAATCAGATTGCCGTCGAAGGGACAGCCCGATGGATTGGCGGCCGGGCTGCAGACCACGCCGCTGATCTTGCCGTTGATCGAGCCGGAGCCGATGATCCGGTCCTTCACGCTGATCTGATAGGCATCGACGGTGACGGTCAGCCTGTCGAGCGGCTCGGCGACGAAGCCGGCGCTGAAGGTGGTCGATTTTTCCGGTTTGAGGTTCTGGAAGCCGACCAGTTTTGCCGCCGCCGAATTGGCGGGCAGCTGGACCGTCGCCGAGGTCGGGGCGACGTTGGTGGCCGAATAGAAGCTCTCGGCCAGGGTCGGGGCGCGGAAGCCGTTGGACACCGTTCCGCGCAGCGCGAAGCCGTCGGTGATGTCGTAGCGGGCGGTGACTTTGCCGATCACCTTGCTGCCGAAGTCCGAATAATGCTCGTAGCGGCCGGCGATATCGAGCTTCAGTCCGTCGGTCGGCATCATCGAGACATCGATATAGGCCGAATAGGATTTGCGCCCATTGGTGCCGGCGTCGGTTGGCCGGAAGCCCGGATAGGACTGGCCGCCTTCCTTGTAGATCGACCCGGGATCGCCCGCGCCGATCGTATAGTCGTTCTTGCGATATTCCGCGCCGAACGCGACGTTCATCGGCTCGGCCATGCCGACGTCGAATTCCTTGCCGAAATCGGCGTTGAGCGTCAGTTCCTCGTTGATGAACTGGCCGTCATAGAAATCGGTCGGGGTGAAGCCGGTATCGACGAACAGCGAGGCATTGGCGCTGTTGCGGGTGTAGAGCTTGACCTTGTCCTTGCCGTAGGTGGTGCTCAGGTCCCACTTCCAGCCCATCATCTCGCCCTTGATGCCGCCGGTGATGCCGAAATCGTCTTCGCTGATCTCCTCGGTCGGGTCGAAGCCCGTGGGGTCGAACAAGATCGCGCCGGGCGTGGCGAGCGTGGCCCCGACGCCCAGTACGGGCGAGCGGATGACGCGGTCGGCGACACGGAAATTCTGGATCGAGCTGGCCGTCTTGTGGCTGTAGGTGCCGAATGAATACAGCTGGATGTCGCCCAGATCATAACCGGCATTGTAGCTGGTATTGTACAGCCGCGACTTGGCGTCGCCGACGATCTTGTTGACATAGGGGTAGCCGTCCTGGCCCGGATACAGCGCGCGCTGCGCTGCGCTGAGCGTGGGCAGCAGCACGCCGTTCATGTCGGTGACGCGCCGATCGAGACCGCCGCGCTGGCTGCGGCCGTGCGAGCGGTAGAAGCCGGTCAGGTTGATCCAGCCGGCTTCGCCGACGCGGGTGCCCAGGTTGAGCTGGGCATTATAGGTGCCGCCGTCGCCCTTGTAATATTCGCCATAGCTGGCGACCGCGGTGCCGCCCTCGTCGCCGTCCTTGAGCAGGATGTTGATGACGCCCGCGATCGCGTCCGAGCCATATTGCGCGGCGGCGCCCTGTTCGAGCACCTCGATGCGCTGGATCGCCTGGGGCGAGATAAGGTCGAGATCGGCCGATGCGCCGCCCTGGAACGGGCCGCTCAGCACGGCGAAATTGGCGGTGGTGTGGCGGCGCTTGCCGTTGATCAGCACCAGCGTGTGGTTCGGGCTCAGGCCGCGCAGGCGGGCCTGGAGCGTCTGGTTCGACATGTCGCCGCCAAAGGATTGGGCGACGAAGGACGGCACCAGCTGGGTCAGTGCCTGGTTGAGGTTGGGCTGGCCGACCTTCTCGATCGCGTCCGCCCCCAGCAGCTTGATCGGGGTGGGGCTTTCCGCGGCGGTGATGCCGCTCGCGCGCGTCCCGG
>SCUQ01000549.1 GCA_004297635.1 Rhizorhabdus sp.
CTCCGGAAAGGCTGTGCCAGCCACCATTGCGGGAAGGTATTGGTCGAATAGCGCTGGTGGAAGATCGCCACCCGGCTGACGAAACGCTCGTCCTTCAGATCCGGATAGAAGACCGACAGCTCCTCCGCCAGGAACAGGCCCTTGTAGACGATCGAGCGCGCCGACAGGGAGCAGATGTAGAAGCCCTGGATCTGCGCCTCGATCACCTTACGCTCGATCCGCCTGCGGATCAGGTAGAGATTCTTCTCGAACTCCTCGATACTCATCGCATCCGGCATCGGCCCGGCGATCATGATCTGCTCGATCTCCGGCCGGGTCAGCAGCGCCTTCTCGCCGATCACCGAGACATCGACGGGCACCTGGCGCCAGCCATAGATGGTGTAGCCGAAATCGATGATCTCGCTTTCGACGATGGTACGGCAGGTTTCCTGCGCGTTGAGATCGGTCCGCGGCAGGAAGACCATGCCGACGGCCAGCCGGTTGGGGCGCGGCTTGTGCCCGGCATGTTCGATCGCATCGTCGAAGAACCGGATCGGCAGATCGACATGGATGCCGGCGCCGTCGCCGGTCTTGCCGTCGGCATCGACGGCGCCACGATGCCATACCGCCTTCAGCGCATCGATCGCCGCCGAGACGACGCGGCGCGACGGCTTACCATCGGTCGCGGCGACGAGGCCGACGCCACAGGCATCGCTTTCATACTCGGGCCGGTACATGCCTTCGCGGGCGAGGCGCTCATGTTCTGGGGACAAATAATCGGTCATCGTCATCTCCAGGCTCAGGTGCCCGTGGGGATTTTGAGATTGGCGGCGCGCATGCGGTCCAGAATGCGCGGCATCGCTCCGGACACCGCCGCCCTTCCGGCGTCCCGCCCGAACGCCATCATCTGCAGCTGAATGTCGGGCGTCTCGCGCGTCATTTTCTTGCCGACCGGCGAATCGAGAAAACGGGACATTTCCCGAAGCTCCTCGGCCGAAAATTTGGCGAGGTAGATGTCGCGTATCTTTTGCCGCATTTCAGGCCAGAGCTGCTGGCCGATCGACGACAGCTCCTCCAACAATATCTGTCGTATCGCTGCTTCCTGCCCGGCATTGTCGCGCGCCAACTCCGGCAGCACCAGCTGCATGACCTGTGGGATCATGGCCTTATAGCCGCTCTCTGCATTCTGCTGATCCAGGAGGTGATCGACCGCCGCGATCGCCTCCTTGCTCGGCGATGTTCCCACCACGACCGGCACGGCGACCACCGGCGGCACGGGAGCCGGTACGGCTGAAGCCATGGACAGCAACAGCGACGCGATCATGCCGCGACCTTCCGGGCCTTCGCCTTCGCCTTGAGATAATTGTGCATCCGTTCGGATACATCGCGCCCGTCGCGGATCGCCCAGACGACGAGGCTGGCGCCGCGCACGATGTCGCCCGCCGCGAACACGCCGTCGACCGAGGTCTGCATCGTCTTGTGGTCGACCCTCAGCGTACCCCAGCGCGTCACCGACAGTTCGGGCGAACCGAACGCACCCGGCAGATCTTCCGGATCGAAGCCCAGCGCCTTGATGACGAGATCAGCGCCGAGGCGGAATTCGCTGCCCGGATCGGGTTCCGGCGTGCGCCGGCCCGAAACATCGGGCTCGCCCAGCCGCATCTTGATGGCGCGCACAGCGGTGACGGTCTCGCCACTCTCAAACCCTTCCGGTGCCGAGAGCCAGACGAATTCGACACCCTCTTCCTCGGCGTTCTTCGTTTCGCGCTGCGAGCCGGGCATGTTGGCGCGGTCGCGGCGGTAGAGGCATTTCACCGAGGCCGCGCCCTGGCGCACCGCCGTGCGGACACAATCCATCGCGGTGTCGCCGCCGCCGATCACGACGACATGCTTGCCCTTCGCATCGAGCCCGCCATCGTCGAAGGCGGGGACCACATCGCCGAAACTCTTACGGTTGGAAGCCGTGAGATAATCGAGCGCCTCGACGATACCGGCCGAACCCACGCCGGGCGCCTTGATCGCGCGCGGCTTATATACCCCGGTCGCGATCAGCACCGCATCGTGCCGCCCTCGCAGTTCGGCCAGCGAAGCATCGCGGCCCACCTCGAAACCCTGATGGAAGACGATACCGGCGTCGGCGAGCCGCTGAACGCGGCGCATGACGACCGGCTTCTCCAGCTTGAAGCCGGGGATACCATAGGTAAGCAGCCCTCCGGCGCGATCGTGCCGGTCATAGACATGGACCTCATAGCCCCGGGCGCGCATAAGTTCGGCTACGGTCAGGCCTGCCGGCCCGGCACCGATGACGCCGACCGACTGCCCGCGCGCCGGCCCGACCTGCACGGGCTCCACCCAGCCGCGCTCCCAGGCGGTGTCGGTGATATATTTCTCCACGGATCCGATCGTGACCGCGCCATGGCCGGAGAATTCGATCACGCAATTGCCTTCGCACAGCCGATCCTGGGGACAGATGCGGCCGCAGATTTCGGGCATGGTCGAGGTTGCGTTCGACAGCTCATAGGCCTCGCGCAAACGCCCCTCGGTCGTCAGCCGCAGCCAGTCCGGAATGTGGTTGTGCAGCGGACAATGGGTCGAGCAATAGGGCACGCCGCATTGCGAGCAGCGCGACGCCTGTTCTTCTGCCTTTGCGTCAGCATAGACGGGGGAAATCTCGCCAAAATCGGCGACCCGAGACTCCGGCGCGCGCTTGGGCGGGAACGCCTGCCCGACATCCACGAACTTCAGCATCGGCTCCTGCGCCATGACGATTTACCCTCCGGTGTGAAGGCGCAAATCTCACAAAGGCATCACGGAGTCACGCGCATTTCACGCAATGAGTAAGTATTGCTTACCTATTTTCTGTGGAAACCAACAGCTTCAACCCTCGATCAGCTGATCGACCGAATTTATATGACCGTATCGGACCTATCTAAATATCAGCCATATCAAGGCGATAGAGCCCACGATGATCCGATACCAAGCGAAGGGTGCGAAGCCGTGACGGGTAACGACGTTCAGAAACCAGCGGATCACCGCGATGGCGACGATGAACGACACGACGAAACCGATCGCGATCGCGGTGGCTTGCGAATCCCCGAGCTCGTGCCGCGCCTTCCACAATGCCAGCGCGGTTGCGCCAAACATCGTGGGGATGGCGAGGAAGAAGCTATATTCCGCGGCCGTACGCCGTTCGACCCCGAGGGTCAGCGCCCCCATGATCGTGGCGCCCGAGCGGCTGACCCCGGGGATCATCGACAGACACTGTAT
>SCUQ01000550.1 GCA_004297635.1 Rhizorhabdus sp.
GCAGCCTTGATCTTCATCATCTTGCGGGCGCCTTCGAGACGTATGAGCATCGGCAGGTTGATTCCGGCGATCACCTCGACCCGGCCCGGTTCCATCAGCGATATGGCGAGATTCGACGGCGTGCCGCCGAACAGGTCGGTCAGCAGGATCACGCCCGATCCATCGTCGACGGCCTTCACCGCCCGGGCGATATCCGCCCGACGGCCTTCCATATCGTCGTCCGGACCGATGCAGATCGATTCGATCGCGGTCTGCGGCCCCACGACATGCTCCATCGCGGTCACGAACTCGGCCGCCAGGCGGCCATGGGTAACGAGCACCAATCCGATCATTTGACTAAAAACCCAATCGTCATGACCCTACGCCCGGCACAGTGCTCTCCTCAACGCCTGGCTTCTGCTGAGTCAGTTCGCGGTGGCGGACCGTGGGCGAAAATCCCGCCTCACGCAACCGGATTGCGAGGCTTTCGGCGAAATGTACAGACCTGTGCTTGCCGCCGGTGCAGCCGACAGCGATCGTCACATAGCTCTTGCCTTCAGCTTCGTAGCGCGGGAGCAGGAGCCGGATCAGCGCTTCGATCCGGGCGCTGGCCTCCGCATAGATCGGATCGCCTTCGATATAGGCTCCGACGTCCGGATCGAGCCCCGTGCGCGGCTTCAGCTCCGGCACCCAGTGCGGGTTCCGGAGGAAGCGCATGTCGAACATCAGGTCCGCATCGCGCGGCACCCCGCGTGAAAAGGCGAAAGACATGATGGTGAGAGTCGTCCCGCTTGTCGCCGGGTCCGAGAAGATCAAGCGGAGCTGCGCCTGAAGTTCGTTGGTAGAGCGGTCGCTGGTGTCGATCAGCTCGTCGGCGGCTTCGCGCAGCGGCGCCAGCAACTCGCGTTCATGGACGATACCGTCTTCGATCCGTCGATCCTGTGCCATCGGATGCCGGCTGCGCGTCTCCGAATAGCGGCGGGTGAGTTCGGCTCCGGAGCAGTCGAGAAACAGGATGGATGCATCGCGCCCTTGTGCGCGCAGCGAGCGTGCGCGCTGTACGACCCGGACGCTGTCGAAATCCCGCGTACGGCTGTCGATGCCGAGCGCCAGCGGCCGCTCTTCGTCGACACTGCCCTCGGGCGGGCTGGCGGCGATCAGCCGGTCGAGCAGCGAAAGCGGCAGATTGTCGACCGTCTCCCACCCCATGTCCTCCAGCGCCTTGAGCGCCGTCTTCTTGCCCGCACCCGACATGCCGGTGACGAACAATATCCTGCGGGGTCCGCCGGCCCGGGTCATGACGGCACCCTCAGCCCATAGTGCTTCAGCGCATATTCGGCCTTGATCGGCGCCGACGCCTCGATCGCCGCGAAGGGCAGGGTCGGGATGGCGACGCCCTCGATGTCGGTGGATGCCGGCGGGTCCTCCGAGAGCCGTTCGGGTGCGGCGTCCAGATCGAGCAGCAGCGCGACTTGGCCCTCCGCGGCAAAAGCCATCTCAACGATGCCAAGGCCGCGAATCTCGATTTTGCCCGCGATTGCCGGTGGCGGACTGGCGATCAGCATCGTTCCGCGGCGTTCCAGCTGGGTATAGTCATCAGCGATCAGCAACGCCCCCCGGTCGATGAGCCGCAGGGCGAGATCCGATTTTCCGACGCCGGGCCGGCCACGTAGCAGCAGCACGCGGCCATCGATCATCACGCTGCTGGCATGAACGGGGCTCCGCAGCGTCATCGTTCAGCGGCTCCACGCGGGCAGACGGATGATGAACCTCGCGCCGCTGGGGGCATTGTCCCGGTCGGTGGCCATGATCGATCCATTATGCCCCTCGACAATCGCCTTTGCGATGGCGAGACCGAGGCCGCTGTGGCGCCCGAACTGCTCGCCTTCCGGGCGGTCGCTGTGGAAGCGGTTGAAGATCGCCTCGCGCGCCTCGGGGGGCACGCCGGGGCCTTCGTCCTCCACCCGGATCACCACATCATCGCCATCGCGGGTGGCTGCAACCTGAACGAGGCCCGCCGGCGGCGAGAAGGATACTGCGTTTTCCACAAGATTTTCGATGACCCGGGTGAGCCGCGATCCGTCACCGAAGACGACGGCGGTGCCACGGTGGGGACGGGCGAAGGCAACCCGGATGTCGCCATTGCGACCGCGTTCCTCACGGGTCGTCAGCAGGCCCTCTATCATGATGCCGAGATCGATCGATTCGAACCGGGCACGCGCCAGCTCTGCGTCCACGCGCGAGGCTTCGGCAATGTCGGTAATGAGCCGGTCAAGCCGTCCCACATCGTCGCGGATCACGTCGATGAGCT
>SCUQ01000055.1 GCA_004297635.1 Rhizorhabdus sp.
GGAACATCCCAATAAGGAGAAGGCCGTCGTGGCAGGCAGCGTGAACAAGGTGATCCTCGTCGGCAATCTGGGGCGCGATCCCGAAAGCCGCGCCTTCGCCAACGGCGGCAAGGTGGTGAACCTGCGCATTGCGACCTCGGAACAGTGGAAGGATCGCAACACCGGCGAGCGCCGCGACAAGACCGAATGGCATTCGGTGGCGATCTTCAACGAAGCGCTGGCCAATGTTGCCGAGCGCTATCTGCGGAAGGGCAGCAAGGTCTATCTCGAAGGCCAACTGCAGACCCGCAAATGGACCGACCAGGCCGGCGTCGAGAAATATTCGACCGAGGTCGTGCTGCAGGGCTTCAACGCCGTCATGGTGATGCTCGACGGCCCCGGCGGCGGCGGAGACCGCGGCGCCATGGGCGGCGGCGCGGGCGCGTCCGGCGGCGGTGGCGGCGGCTGGGGCGATGATGACGGCTATGGCAGCGGCGCTGGCTTTGGCGGTGGCGGTGGACGAGGCGGCATGGGTGCACCGGCCGGCGGCGCATCTGGCGGAGCGTCCCGCAAGTCCGATCCGTTCGATGTGGGCGATCTGGACGACGACGTTCCCTTCTAACCCCATTTGAGCGACCAGCCCTGCCGAAACAGGGGTGAACCGAGGCCCCCTGAGACCGTGCGGGGTCGAACGGGCTTGAACGAACGTGACGGGGGCGTATTTTCCCGCGATGGCAAGCTATGGGCGCCGGATGACGATATGAAGGCCCCCGCGCCGATCCTCCGGTCCCCCCCGTTCCCCGGCACGCCGGCGGCCGTTGCCGCCGTCAGTGCGGCCGGGACGGCGGCTTCCGCCCGTACCAGCCTGTCGGCGCAGGAGACCGAACGCGCCCGCCGGATCATGCGCGATATCGTCGCGGAACGGATCGGCGGCGCCTTCTGGGCGGCGGGCCGCAGCAGCCCTTGGACGAGAATCGCAAGACCGGGGCCGATCGCGGCCCATGGCGACGAGGAACTGGGGTTGCTCGGCTGGATGGCCGGCGCCGAGATCGCCTGGACGAGCCCTGGCCGCTTCGCCGACATCGCGAAGGATGGCTTGCCGGACCCGCTCGAACGCGCGGTCACGACCTGGCTGATCGATGCCGTCGACTATCGCGATCCCTATTCGGGCCGCCCGGTTTCGATCGAAGCGGCGATCGAACAGCTCGCATTCTGGGCTCGGGCGATCGGGCGCAATCGCGGCATCGCCGTTGCCGTCGGCATTGCCGGCTGGAAGCGCCGCGAGGTCGAGGCGATGCTGTGGCCGGGCGAGCCGCTGATCTTCGCGCGCAGCACGGACGAAGCCGTCCGCAACGCCGTCGCGGCACGGGGCGCGATCGCGGTATGGCCCTCCAAGGCACCGCGCGGGCTGGACGAGGCCGCCGCGGCGCGCGGCATCACCGTGCATCCTGTCGAGGACGGCTTCCTGCGTTCGGCGGGCCTGGGCAGCGATTGCCACCCCCCGCACTCGATCATCCTCGACCGCACCGGCATCCATCTCGATCCGACCCGCACCTCCGATCTCGAAGCGATGATCGCCGCCACGCCCGACAATCCGGTGCTGCTCGCCCGCGCCGAACGGCTGATGCGCGACCTGATCGACAAGGGCATCAGCAAATATGCGAGCGGCGGCCGTCCCTATGAACGGCCGGTCAGCGGACGCCGCATCGTGCTGGTCGCCGGGCAGGTCGAGGATGACCTGTCGGTCCGTCTCGGCGCCGCCGGCGTGCAGGGCAATCTCGACCTGATCCGCCGGGCCCGCGCGGTGGAGCCGGATGCCTATCTGATCTTCAAGCCGCACCCCGATGTCGACGCCGGCCATCGCCGCGGCCGGATTGCCGATGCGCAGGCGTTCGATCATGTCGATGCCGTGGTGCGCGACGTGCCGATGGCTTCGCTGCTCGACAGCGTCGACGCAGTGCATGTTCTGACATCGCTGACCGGGTTCGAGGCACTTATTCGCGGCTGCGAAGTTGTTACCCATGGTCAGCCCTTCTATGCAGGTTGGGGATTGACGCGGGACCTGGCTCCGCCCATTGAGCGGCGGGGCCAGAATGTAACGAAGGCGCAACTCGTGGCCGCAACCTTGATCCTCTATCCGCGTTACCTGGATCCGGTCACAAAATTGCCTTTTCCTCCCGAGATATTGGTCGAGCGACTGGCGGCCCAGCCGGAACCGCAGGAGACGCTACTCACCCGTTTGCGTCGTTTTCAGGGCCGCCTGCGGCGCGGGTTTGCGGGTGCGGGAGGCCGGGCTTGAAGCTTCACGAGATCGCCAAGCAGCGCTTTCTGCTGCTGCAGGGCCCCCCCGGCCCCTTTTTCGACCGCCTCGGCGCCGCGCTGCGCGATCTCGGCC
>SCUQ01000551.1 GCA_004297635.1 Rhizorhabdus sp.
AGCGGACCTGCTGGCGATCGGCAGCCTCCACACCACCAAGGCCAATGAGGAAATCCTTCGCCAGGGCGATGAGGGCACCTCGTTGATCATCATCCTCGACGGCGTGGTGCGGGTGTCGATGGTGACGCCGAATGGCCGCGAGATCATCCTCGATTATGCCGAGGCCGGCGCCGTATTGGGCGAGATCGCGGTGCTGGACGATCAGCCCCGCACCGCATCGGCGATCGCGATGTGGGCGGGACGGGTGCTGCGCATCTCGCGCGCCCATTTTTTCGGTTTTATCGAGCGCAACCCGAAGGTCGCGATCCGGCTGCTGCGCGAGATGGCACGGCGTCTGCGCGAAAGCGACATGACGATCGAGAGCGACCGCGCCTTCACCACTGGCCCTCGCCTCGCCCGCTACCTCAAGCGGCTGACCGACCAGAAGGTCCATGGCACCCGCCTGACCCGCGACCTCAGCCAGTCCGAGCTGGGCAGCTTCGTCGGCATCAGCCGCGAGAATATCAACCGGCAGCTTGCCGCCTGGGCCAGCGAAGGCGTAATCGAACTGACCCAGGGCAAGATCCGGATCATCGATCCCGATTATCTGACCCAGATCGCCGAAGCGGCCGATTAGGCCGCTACATCCGCATCAGCCCGAAATACTGCCTGATCTCGACGTCATAGGTATCGTCGACCAGGCGGCGGTCCTCGTCGGGATGGTGCGGCGCGTCGCGCAGCTGATCCTCGGTCAGGTCGACCACATAGCCGCCCTTGTCGGCCTCATAATCGAGCATTTCCCAGGGCAGGGGGTAGACGTGCGAGCCGATTCCCAGGAAGCCGCCAAACGCCATCTCGGCATATTGCGCCATGCCGGTCCGCTTATCGACCAGGAAGCGCTTCACCGTGCCGATCCGCTCGCCAGCCATATCGTAGACGGCGGTGCCTTCCACCCGATCGGATTCGATCAGCGCGCGGGGCGGGCGATTCGCGGCCGGCTCCGGCCCGTCGACGCCGGCCAGCATGTCGCCTTCGCGATTGACATCATCCATGTCAGCTCTCCTCTTCCGTTATGATCGCCAACGAAGGCCGCGGCGGTACGGTTCAGCGCGCGACGAAAGATTACAGAGCGGCAACATCGCCCGGCCCCGGACCCGCTTTTCCCGCAAAGACAGGCTGCCGGGTTGACCTTCGCCCGCCACAGGCCGAAACGCCCACCCATGCAGCGCGTGACCGCCAAGATCTGCGGGCTTTCGACGCCGGAGACGGTGGACGCGGCCATTAGCCATGGCGCCAGCCATGTCGGCTTCGTCTTCTTCGCGAAGAGCCCGCGCAATGTCGCGGCCGATCAGGCGCGCGCGCTCACCCTCAGGGTGCCCGATCATGTCGGCAAGGTCGGGATATTCGTCGATGCCGACGATGAGGCGATCGACCAGGCGATCCGGATCGGCGGGATCGACACGCTCCAGCTGCACGGCAGGGAGGCGCCCGAACGGCTGGTGGCGCTGCGGGCACGGCATCCGGGAATCGGATTGTGGAAGGCGATCCCGATCCGCGCCCGGGCCGATCTGGACGCAGCCAAGCGCTATCGTCCGGTGGCCGATATCATCCTCTATGATGCCAAGACACCCGAGGGAACCCTGCCCGGCGGCATGGGGCTGCGCTTCGACTGGGCCCTGCTCGACGGCTTCGCCCATCCCCAGCGCTGGGCGCTGTCGGGGGGCATCGACGCGGGCAATGTCGCCGATGCGGCGGGGCGGACCGGCGCGCGGCTGATCGACACATCGTCGGGCGTCGAAACCGCGCCGGGCATCAAGGATGTGGACAAGATCGCCAGCTTCCTTCAACGGATCGCCGCATTATGACCGCATCGAATCCCAGCATCCGGCCCAATACGCTGCGCAGCGGCCCCGACGAGAGCGGCCATTTCGGCCCCTATGGCGGGCGTTACGTCAGCGAGACGCTGATGCCGCTGATCCTCGACCTCGAGCGTGAGTATCGCGCGGCGCAGGCCGATCCGGCGTTCAAGGCCGAATTCGACGATCTGATGACCCATTATGTCGGCCGGCCCAGTCCGCTCTATTTCGCCGAGCGGCTGACCGAGCATCTGGGCGGCGCGAAAATCTATCTGAAGCGCGAGGAGCTGAATCACACCGGCGCGCACAAGATCAACAATTGCATCGGCCAGATCCTGCTCGCCCGCCGCATGGGCAAGACCCGGATCATCGCCGAGACCGGCGCGGGATCGCATGGCGTGGCGACCGCCACCGTTGCGGCGCGCTTCGGCCTGCCCTGCACGATCTTCATGGGCGCGGTCGATGTCGAGCGGCAGCAGCCCAATGTGTTCCGCATGAAGCTGCTCGGCGCCGAGGTGGTGCCCGTCACGTCCGGCGCGCAGACGCTGAAGGACGCGCTCAACGAGGCGCTGCGCGACTGGGTCGCGAACGTTCACGACACCTTCTACATCATCGGCACCGTCGCCGGGCCGCACCCCTATCCCGAGCTGGTCCGCGATTTTCAGTCGATCATCGGCCAGGAAGCGCGCGAGCAGATTCTTGCCGCCGAAGGTCGGCTGCCCGATCTTCTGGTCGCGGCGGTCGGCGGCGGCTCGAACGCGATCGGCCTGTTCCATCCCTTCCTCGACGATGCGTCGGTGAAGATGATCGGTGCCGAGGCGGCGGGCTATGGCATCGACAGCGGCAAGCATGCCTCCAGCCTTGCCGGTGGATCCCCCGGCGTGCTCCACGGCAACCGGACCTACCTGCTCCAGGACGATGACGGCCAGATCACCGAGGCGCATTCGATCTCGGCCGGGCTCGACTATCCCGGCATCGGCCCCGAGCATAGCTGGCTCCACGATATCGGCCGGGTCGAATATCAGCCCGTCACCGATGACGAGGCGGTCGCCAGCTTCCAGCTGCTGGCCAAGCTCGAAGGCATCATCCCGGCGCTGGAGACCGCACATGCGCTGGCGGTGGTGGAGAAGGTCGCGCCGACCATGGCGCGCGACCAGATCATCATCATCAACCTGTCCGGCCGCGGCGACAAGGACATCCCCACCATCGCCAAGGCGCAGGGGGTGACGATATGACCCGCCTCGCCGACAGCTTCGCCCGCAGCCGTGCCGAGGGCCGCGCCGCGCTCATCGCCTTCGTCACCGGCGGCGATCCGACGCCCGCTGCGACCGGGGCGATCCTCGATGCGCTGGTCGAAGGCGGCGCCGACGTGATCGAGCTGGGCATGCCGTTCACCGACCCGATGGCCGATGGCCCGGCGATCCAGCGCGCCAATCTGCGCGCGCTGGCGGCGGGCACCACCACCAACGACCTGCTCGCGATCGCCACCGCCTTCCGCGTCCGTCACCCTCAGGTGCCGCTGGTGCTGATGGGCTATGCCAACCCGATGGTCCGGCGCGGGGCGGAGTGGTTCGCGGCCGAAGCCGCCCGTGCCGGGGTCGATGGCGTGATCTGCGTCGATATCCCGCCCGAGGCCGATGGCGCGCTCGGCCCGGCGCTGCGGGCGGCCGGGATCGACCTGATCCGCCTCGCCACCCCCACCACCGATGCCGCGCGCCTGCCCGCGGTGCTCGATGGCGCCTCGGGCTTTCTCTATTATGTGTCTGTCGCCGGGATCACCGGCACGCAGCAGGCCGGTCAGGCGAGCATCGAGACGGCGGTCGCGCGCTTCAAGGCGGCGACCGACCTTCCCGTCGCGGTCGGCTTCGGCGTGCGCGGCCCCGAGCAGGCCGAGGCGATCGGCCGGGTCGCCGATGGCGTCGTCGTCGGTTCGGCGATCGTCGACCTGATCGCCGAGCATGGCGCCCAGGCCGCCGGTCCGGTCCGTGAATTCATCTCCACCCTCAGCGCCGCCGTGAAGCGCGCCGCCAAGGAGAAGGCCGCATGAGCTGGCTCGATCGTGTCCGCAAGAAGATCCCGTTCATCGCCAAGCGCGATTCGCCCGACAATCTCTGGCACAAATGCCCCGCCTGCCAGCAGATGATCTTCGCCAAGGAATATGAGGCGAACCTGTCGGTCTGCCCGAAGTGCGAGCATCATGGCCGCATCGGCCCCGATGCGCGCTTCGACCAGCTGTTCGACAATGGCGTCTATACGCCGCTGCCCAATCCGCAGGTACGCGAGGACCCGCTCAAATTCCGCGATTCGAAGCGCTATGCCGACCGTATCCGCGAAGCCCGCTCCAAGACTGGCGAACAGGACGCGCTGATCAACGCGCGCGGCACGATCGAGGGCTTCAGGGCGGTGGTCGGTGTCCAGGATTTCGCCTTCATGGGCGGATCGATGGGCCTGTCGGTCGGCGCGGCCTTCGTCGCCGGGGTGCAGGCGGCGATCGCCGACAAATGCCCCTATATCATTTTCACGGCGGCCGGCGGCGCGCGCATGCAGGAGGGTATCCTCTCGCTGATGCAGATGCCGAAGACGACGGTGGCCGTCGCCCAGCTGCGCGAGGCGGGCCTGCCCTATATCGTCGTGATGACCGATCCGACCACGGGCGGCGTCACCGCCTCCTACGCGATGCTCGGCGATATCCAGATTTCCGAACCGGGCGCGCTGATCGGCTTCGCCGGCCAGCGCGTGATCGAGCAGACGATCCGCGAGAAGCTGCCCGAAGGCTTCCAGCGCGCCGAATATCTGCTCGATCACGGCATGCTCGACATGGTGGTGAAGCGCCACGACCTGCGGGCCGAGCTGGCCCGGCTGATCGATTATCTGTGCCCGGGGAAAAAGGCGGCGTGACCAGCTCCCCTCCCTGCCAAGGGAGGGGAGCGATGCTCCGGCTGAGGTCGGAATTGCTCCCAGCAATTCCTCGGCCATGCTGGGGGCATGGCCGACCTTATCCGGATCATCGCTGGTGGGTTACGCCGCAGGGTGTGGCCCACCGATTTGCCACTGTTCGCGGCCTGACCCACCCCAACCGCTCTCTTGGCAGGCAGGGGCTTTTCTGATGCCCGACCACGCCATGTCCACCGATCCCGCCGTGCAGGCGCAGCTCGACCGGCTTTCCCTGCTGTCGCCGGGCGCCGATATATTGGGGCTCGATCGGATCGCGCGGCTCTGCGCCCGGCTCGGCAATCCGGAGCGCCGCCTGCCCCCCGTCCTCCATGTGGCGGGGACCAACGGCAAGGGCTCGACCTGCGCCTATCTGCGCGCGGCGATCGAAGCGGCGGGGATGTCGGCGCACGTCTTCACCAGCCCGCATCTCGTCCGCTTCAACGAGCGGATTCGGGTCGCGGGCAACCTGATCGAGGACCGGGCCCTCGCTTCCCTGCTTGGCGAGGTTCTCGATGCCGGCGGCGACATCGGCGCGAGCTTCTTCGAGGTGACGACGGCGGTTGCGCTGCTCGCCTTCAGCCGCACCCCCGCCGATGCCTGCATCGTCGAAGTGGGGCTGGGCGGCCGGCTCGACGCGACCAACATCATCGCGGCGCCGGCGATCTGCGGCATCGCCCAGCTCGGGCTCGATCATCAGAGCTTCCTCGGCGACACGATCGAGGCGATCGCCGGGGAAAAGGCCGGCATCGCCAAGGCCGGCGTGCCGATCGTCACCCTCCATTATCCCGCGACCGTCGCCAACCGGGTGGGCGAGGTGATCGCGGCGGCCGGCGCGACCTGGCACGTCAAGGGCGGCAGCTGGGACGCCGCCGCCTATCAGGGCCGGCTCCATTATCGCGACACGCAGGGCAAGCTCGATCTGCCTTTGCCGGGCCTTGCGGGGGAGCATCAGGCGATGAACGCCGCCCTGGCCGTGGCGATGCTGCGCCATCAGTCGGCGGTCGACGTGCCGCCGGCGGCGCTGCGCGCGGCGATGGGCTGGGCCGACTGGCCGGCGCGCCTCCAGCATCTGCGCGATGGCGAGCTGGTCGGGATGCTGCCGCCCGGATCGGATCTGTGGGTCGATGGCGGCCACAACCCGTCGGCGGGGCGGGTCATCGGCGATTTCCTGCGCGGCGCGGTCGCGCCCGATCGGCCGCTCCACATCGTCATGGGCCTGCTCGAAAACAAGGATGCCGGGGGCTTTCTGGCGGCGATGGGGCGGCTTCCCGCCCGCTTCCATATGGTGCCGGTGCCCGGCCATGCCCATCATGATCCGGCGACCCTCGCCGAAATCGCGCGCCTCGCCGGCTTCACGGCGGCGCCGGCGGCGACGGTCGAGGGTGCGCTGGCGATGATCGCGGCCGAGCAGAGCGTCACGCCGCCGGTCGTCCTGGTCGGCGGATCGCTCTATCTGGCGGGGCGGGTGCTGGACGCCAATGGAACGGTTATCGACTGAGCGCTTTATTGCGATTGACTTGCAATAGCATAAATGCTCTTCTCGCTCCTGCCGAGAGGAGAAAGAGTCATGACCGAGCCCGCCGCATCGACCGCACGACTGTTGCCCCACAGCGCCCCCGACGAAAGCGGCGCGCGACTCCTTCTTCTCTCGGTACGCCGCATGGGGGTCGGCGGGCTGAACGATGCACAGGCGGCGAGCCTGATGATCGGCGCCTTCGGGTTGAGCTTCCGTCGGCCGCTGGTGCTCGTCCGCGCGCTGATGGCGGAGCTGGCGCGCGCGTCGCAGCGGTCGATCATGATCGCGCCGTCCTGCTGCTGCCGGATGACGATCGCCGAGGGGGTCCTGCTGCGCGCGGTCTCCTGCTCGAACACGGCTCCGCGCCGCGCCCATGGCCGTTTCTGCAGCCTGTGCGGGGTCGATCAGGCGATCGGGATACTCTCCAGCGCGCAGGCGGTCGCCCAGGCCTTCGCCGATCTCGGCCGGCCCATCGAAACGGGTGAGGATTAAGCCCGCATCGACACGCCGCACGCCCCTTTCCCTTGGCCACCCCCCCCGCTATAGCCCCTTGACTCTCGCAACTGCAGCATAGGGCGATAGCAATGACAGCCGTCGGTCAGGACACTCTGAAAACCCGTTCGACCCTCAATGTCGACGGCAAGCATTACGCTTATTATTCGCTCGCCAAGGCGGCCGAGAAGCTGGGTGACATCTCGCGCCTGCCCTTCTCGATGAAGGTGCTGCTCGAAAATCTTCTTCGCTTCGAGGATGGCGTCACCGTCACCGTCGAGGATATCCAGGCGCTGGTCGACTGGGTGAAGGCGCGCAAGTCCGATCGCGAGATCCAGTATCGCCCCGCGCGCGTGCTGATGCAGGATTTCACCGGCGTCCCCTGCGTGGTCGATCTCGCCGCGATGCGCGACGCGATGAACAAGCTCGGCGGCGACGCCCAGAAGATCAACCCGCTGGTCCCCGTCCACCTCGTCATCGACCATAGTGTGATGGTCGACAGCTTCGGCACCCCGAAGGCGTTCGACGAGAATGTCGCGCTCGAATATGCCCGCAACGGCGAGCGCTACGAATTCCTTCGCTGGGGTTCGAAGGCGCTCAACAATTTCAAGGTGGTGCCGCCGGGCACCGGCATCTGCCACCAGGTCAATCTCGAGAATCTCGCCCAGGCGGTGTGGAGCTCGGCCGATGGCTCGGGCACGCCGGTCGCCTATCCCGACACCTGCGTCGGCACCGACAGCCACACCACGATGGTCAACGGGCTGGGCGTGCTCGGCTGGGGCGTCGGCGGCATCGAGGCCGAGGCGGCGATGCTGGGCCAGCCGGTGTCGATGCTGATCCCCGAGGTCGTCGGCTTCAAGCTGTCGGGCACCCTGGTCGAGGGCATCACCGCCACCGATCTGGTGCTGACCGTCACCCAGATGCTGCGCGCCAAGGGCGTGGTCGGCCGTTTCGTCGAATTTTACGGCCCCGGCCTCAACTCGCTGTCGCTTGCCGATCGCGCGACGATCGCCAACATGGCGCCCGAATATGGCGCCACCTGCGGCTTCTTCCCGATCGACGATGCGACGCTCGCCTATATGCGGCTCACCGGCCGGCCGGCGGAGACGATCGAGCTGACCGAGGCCTATGCCAAGCAGCAGGGCCTCTGGCGCGACGCGACCGCGGCCGATCCGGTGTTCACCGACAGCCTCGAACTCGACATGTCGACCGTCCAGCCGTCGCTGGCAGGCCCGAAGCGGCCGCAGGACCGCGTGCTGCTCAGCTCGGTCGACGAAGGTTTCAACAATGAACTCGCCTCGGGCTACAAGAAGGGCGACGAGGGCGATCGCCGCGTCGACGTCGAGGGCGAGGATTATAAGATCGGCCATGGCGACGTCGTGATCGCCGCGATCACCAGCTGCACCAACACCTCGAACCCGTCGGTGATGGTCGCCGCCGGCCTCGTCGCGCGCAAGGCGCATGCCTATGGCCTGAAGGCCAAACCGTGGGTCAAGACCAGCCTCGCCCCCGGATCGCAGGTCGTCAGCGACTATCTCGACAAGGCGGGCCTGACCAAGGATCTCGACGCGATCGGCTTCAATCTGGTCGGCTATGGCTGCACCACCTGCATGGGCAATTCCGGCCCGCTGCCCGATCCGATCTCGAAGGCGATCAATGCGAACGATCTGGTCGCCTCGGCGGTGCTTTCGGGCAACCGCAACTTCGAAGGCCGCGTCTCGCCCGACGTCCGCGCCAATTATCTGGCGTCGCCGCCACTGGTCGTCGCCTATGCGATCTTCGGCACCACCGCGAAGGACATCACCAAGGATCCGATCGGCGAATCCAGCGAAGGCAAGCCGGTGTTCCTGAAGGATATCTGGCCGACGACCGCCGAGGTGGCGAACACCGTCGCCGCCGCGATCGACTCGGGCATGTTCGCGAGCCGCTATGCCAATGTCTTCCAGGGCGACAAGAACTGGCAGGCGATCGATGTCGAGGGTTCGGACACCTATGGCTGGCGCGCAGGCTCCACCTATGTCGCCAACCCGCCTTATTTCGAAGGCATGTCGATGACTCCGGCCCCGGTGCGCGACATCATCGACGCACGGCCGCTTGCGATCTTCGCGGACTCGATCACCACCGACCACATCAGCCCGGCGGGCTCGATCAAGGTCGACAGCCCGGCCGGCCGCTTCCTGCTGGAGCATCAGGTCGCGAAGGCCGATTTCAACAGCTATGGCGCGCGCCGCGGCCATCATGAGGTGATGATGCGCGGCACCTTCGCCAATATCCGCATCAAGAACCAGATGATCCCCGGCATCGAAGGCGGCATGACCAGGCACATCCCCTCGGGCGAGGTGATGGCGATCTATGACGCGGCGATGAAGTACAAGGCGGAGGGCACCCCGCTCGTCGTCATCGCCGGCAAGGAATATGGCACCGGATCGTCACGCGACTGGGCGGCGAAGGGCACCAATCTGCTCGGTGTCCGCGCGGTCATCACCGAGAGCTTCGAGCGCATCCACCGCTCGAACCTCGTCGGCATGGGTGTGCTGCCGCTGCAGTTCGCGGAAGGGATCGACCGCAACACGCTCAAGCTCGACGGCACCGAGACCTTCACCATCGAGGGCGTCGCCGGCCTGCGCCCGCGCCAGGCCGTGACGGTGAAGCTCACCCGCGCCGACGGCTCGACCGAGAGTTTCGAGACGCGCTGCCGGATCGATACCGTCAACGAGCTGGAGTACTTCCTGAACGGCGGCATCCTCCAGTACGTGCTGCGCAAGCTGGCGGCGTAAGGAGTTGTTGCCCTCGGGGACGGCTATCGCATTTGAAGAGCCGTCATCCCGGATCAGGTCCCGGATGACGATCTGCTATGGCAGCGTAGCTACATCGCGCCCCGACGGAGGGTGAAAATAGAAAAGGGCCGACCTGCACTTGGCGGGTCGGCCCTTTTCATAAGCGGTGGTGCGTCGCCTTACGCCGCGTTCGCCGGGACGAACTTGGTCAGGTCGATCCCCTCGACCGCAGCCTTATATTCATCGGCGCTCGGGGTGCGGCCGAGGATCGTCGACAGCACGACGACCGGGGTCGACGCCAGCAGCGATTCGCCCTTCTTGTTGGCGCTGTCCTCGACGACGCGGCCCTGGAACAGGCGGGTGGAGGTGGCGAGGACGGTGTCGCCCTTCGCGGCCTTCTCCTGATTGCCCATGCACAGGTTGCAGCCCGGCCGCTCGAGATAGAGGATATTCTCATATTCGGTGCGGTTGGCGGTCTTCGGCTTCTCGTCGTCGAACTCGAAACCGGCATATTTCGCCAATATGTCCCAGTCGCCCTCGGCCTTCAGCTCATCGACGATGTTGT
>SCUQ01000552.1 GCA_004297635.1 Rhizorhabdus sp.
TGACGGTTTCTTCCGCGAAGCTGGCCCAGTCGATCCCGATGCAGTCCGCATCCCAATCGTGCAGATACGCATCCCAGCAGGCGGCGAGATCGGCGAAGCTTTCGTGGAAGAGCGCCGCAGCCGCCGGAGAACCATCGTCACGCTTTCGGATCAGGCCATCGTAGAGGCGCCGGTCTTCCCGCTCGATATGGTCGTTCAGCGCCATCGACAGCGATGACCGGGCATGGACGGCAGCTTCGACATCCGGTCGCCCGCCGACGGTCAGCGATAGCCGCTCGGCGAGCATGTCGAGATGGTCATGTTCGGTGATGAGCGTCTCATATTTCTGCATCGTCGATCCCCCGATCAGATTGGCCGATTGTTTCGCGCCTTGAAAATGCAAAGGTTTGCATAAAGCGCGTTGGAGAATCGACAACGGCGCTGGTGAATCCGCCATCAACCCTGTTTTTTCGCGGCTTTCTTGATCTTCATGGCCGCGCGGAAGCGGCTCGCCCAGCCTGGGCGCGCATCCTGCCTGCCGCGGGCGACGGCGAGCGCATCCGTCTCCACGTCCCGTGTGATCGTCGATCCCGCGCCGACGATCGCGCCGTCGCCGATCGTCACGGGAGCGACCAGCGCGCTGTTCGATCCGATGAAGGCGCCCTGGCCGATCACGGTACGATATTTCAGGAAGCCGTCATAATTGCAGGTGATCGTGCCCGCCCCGATATTGGCCTTCGCGCCGACATCGGCGTCGCCGACATAGGAAAGGTGATTGGCCTTGGCACCGGCGCCGAAGCGCGCATTCTTCACCTCGACGAAATTGCCGATCTTGGCAGCTTCGCCGATATCCGCGCCGGGCCGCAGCCGCGCATAGGGGCCGATTTCGGCTCCGGTGCGGACGGTCGCGCCCTCGATATGGCTGAAGCCGTGGATGATGGCGCCATCCCCGATCGCCACCTTCGGGCCGAAGAAGACATGGGGTTCGATCAGCACGTCGCGGCCGATCACCGTGTCATGCGCGAACCAGACCGTCTCGGGTGCGATCAGGGTGGCGCCATCGGCCATGGCGGCGATCCGACGGCGCTGCTGCCATTCGCCTTCGACCGCGGCCAGCTCGGCGCGGCTGTTGACGCCGGCGACTTCCCAGGGCTCGGCCTCGATCACCGCGGACGAGCGGCCCTCGGCCCCGGCGATCATCACGATGTCGGGGAGATAATATTCCCGGGCGGCATTGTCGTTGCCGACCCGGGCGAGCAGCGGCCAGAGATCGGGGCCGCGCACCGCCATCAGCCCCGAATTGCACAGATCGACCGCGCGTTCCGCCGCCGACGCGTCCTTATACTCGACCATCTTCTCGATGGTGCCGTCAGCCCGCGCGAGGATGCGGCCATAGGCAAGCGGATCGGCCGGACGAAAGCCCAGCACCACGGCGGCCGGCGCGTCCTGGGCGTGGAGCCGGTCGAGCATGCGGCGCATCGTTTCCGGCCGAACCAGCGGCACGTCGCCATAGAGGATCAGCACGTCGCCCGCGAAGCCGGCCAGCGCCGCTTTGCCCTGCTGGACGGCGTGGGCGGTGCCGAGCTGGGGTTCCTGGGTGGCGACATCGACACCAAGCGACCCGACGAAGCTTTCGACCTGCTCGCGCCCGGCGCCCGTCACCACGACTTTGCGGGCCGCCCCCAGGTCGTCGACCGAGGCGAGCAGATGGCCCAGCATCGGCCGGCCCGCGATCGGGTGTAGCACCTTGTGCAGATCGGATTTCATGCGCGTGCCCTTGCCGGCGGCAAGGATCAGGGCGGCGAAAGGCTGGTTCGTCATGTGCCGACCTCTGCCACGAAGCCCTTGCCTTTTCCATATCGGGCGGGCGATGGAGCCGATCATGCCTGCTGATTTTCCCTTCGACGTGGTCGCCTTCGATCTGGACGGCACCCTGGCCGACACCGCGCCCGACCTTACCGCAGCGCTCAACCATGCGCTGGGCGTGCTGGGCCGCCCACCGGTGCCGGCCGAGGATGTCCGCCATATGGTGGGCCATGGCGCGCGTGCGCTGCTGCAGAAGGGGCTGGCGGCGACCGGGGAGATGACCGAGGCGCTGGTCGAGCAGGGCTTCCCGATCTTCATCGACTATTATCTCGAGCATATCGCCGACGGGACGACGATCTTTCCGGGGCTGGAAGCCGTGCTCGACCAGTTGGCCGCGCGGGGTGTGAAGCTCGCGGTGTGCACCAACAAGGCCGAGGGGCTGGCCCGGCGCTGCATCGACGCGCTGGGCTGGGCGAACCGTTTCGACGCGCTGGTGGGCGGCGATACGCTTCCCGTCCGCAAGCCCGATCCCGCGCCGCTGTTCGAGGCGATCGCGCGCTGCGGCGGCGGGCGCGCCGCCTATGTCGGCGACTCGATCACCGATACCGATACCGGCCGCAACGCCAATATCCCGACCGTGGCGGTGAGCTTCGGTTTCTCCGATCGCCCGGTAGGGGAGCTCGACGCCGCCGCTCTGATCGATCAGTTCGACGAACTGATCCCGACGCTGGAGCGGCTGGGCGAGGCGGGCGACTGGCTCGCTTGTTCGATCTGCGGATCGGCCCGCTTCGTGGCCCGCCAGAAGCGCGGCTATGTCCAGTGCGACGGCTGTGGCTCGAATGAGCGCGCGCGGCTGCTATGGATGACGCTCGAAAAGCATGGGCTGCTGGTGCCGGGCAAGCGCGTGCTGCACATCGCCCCCGAACGGGCCTTCGCCGAACGGCTTCACGCAATCTGGGGCGACGGATATGAGCCCGTGGATATCGATCCCGCGCTCTATGATTTCGCCCCGAACATCCGGAAGATCGACCTTGTCGAGGATGCCGCGAGACTGCCCTCGGATCGGTATGATGCGATCATCCACTCTCATGTGATGGAGCATATCCCGTGTAATATCACGGCGATACTCTATCATCTTAACAGGTCGCTCAAGCCGGGCGGCAAGCAGGTCTGCTGTATCCCGATCATTCGCGATGGTCATAGCGCCGAGGATCTTGGGCCGCTGTCCGCCGAGGACGCCACCATGCGGTTCGGCCAGGACGACCATGTCAGGACGTTCGGCGGTGCCGATATCCAGCGGACGCTCGGCATGATCTTCAGGCTGCCCGAGAGCTATGATCTGACCGTCGCCTTCGACGAGGCTACGCTGATCCGCAACAATATCCCGCGCATCAACTGGCGCGGCTGGTCGCCCAACTCGGTCCTGGTGCTGCAGAAAGAGGATCTGCTGCTGACGGCCTAGGGCTGGGCTCGATCCTCGAACCACAGCTTGACTGCCGTTTTCGGCCTGAGTGTCAGCCGGCTGACCGGCTCGGGCTTCCGGATATCGGGATAGCGCAGGCGGAAGGCGCGGACCACGCTTGCCAGGATCAGCATCCCCTCCTGCTGGGCGAAGCCGGCGCCGATGCAGATGCGCGGACCCTTGCCGAATGGCATATAGGCGCGGCGGCAGGCCTCGGCTTCCTCCGGATCGTCGAACCGTTCGGGCAGGAAGGCGTGCGGGCATTTCCAATTGTCGCGGTGGCGCTGGATCAGCCAGGGCGAGATGACGATCATCGCGCCTTTGCGGAGCAGCTTGTCGCGCATAGTCGTGTCGGCTGTCACTTCGCGGACGAAGAAGCTGACCGGCGGATAGAGGCGCAGCGTCTCGCGGAACAGGTTCCGGACGCCGGCAAGGCCGCGCAGATGCTCGAAAGCGATCGGAGCGCCGCCGGTTTCGCGTTCGACCTCGGCGACCAGCGCGTCCTGGAGGTGCGGGCATTCGGCGAGCAGATAGAGCGCCCAGGTCATTGCCGAGGCCGCCGTCTCGTGACCGGCGAGGAAGATCGTCGAGACCTGCTCCATGATCTTGTCATAGCTGAACGGCTCGCCGGTACGGGGATGCCGCGCTTCGAGCAGCGACTGGAGGATATCCTCCTTTCCCTGGCCGGTACCCTCATGCCAGGCGACATAGCGCGCCCGGACGATCGGGCCGAACACGGCGTGGATCGCCGCCGCCGCCCGGCCGGCGCGCCGCCGATATCCCAGCAGAGGCAGCGCATAGAGCTTCAGCATCGCCGCCGGCTGGACGTTTTTCTGATAGCGGTGGAAGGCATGATAGATTTGTTCGGCGCCCTCGGCGTCGAGCTTCACCGAGAAGATCGTGCGGTAGATGATGTCGGCGGCGACATGCGTCATCAGCGGATCGACCTCGATCGGCTTGGACCGGTCCATGTTCCCGATCGTCGCCATCAGATCGACGACTGCGGCCTCCATCGCAGGGAAGACGCGCTTCAGATTGGTGTGCGCAAAGGCGGGATTCACCATCTCCCGCTGTTCTTCCCAATCCTGGCCGTTGGCCGAGAAGACGCTGTTGCCGATCAGCGGATCGAGCAGATCGTTGAGGAAACGGTGCTTGGGAAAGACCTTCTCGCGATCGTCCATGACCCGGTCGACCACCGCCAGATCATTGGCGATGTAGAAATCGAGCCGGGGCAGGTGGATTTCGCCCATCTGCATCCCATAGCTGCGGTCGAACAGGGTATGGATCCAGCTGTTCCAGCCGGTCAGGAAACGCTTGAACAGCGACGCCTTGCTCCGATGCGGAACGGGATAAGGTGGCGTGAAAAGCGTGCTGCAATCGGGCGTGTCAGACATCGTTGTCGGCTTTGAACGCTGCGATCGATTCGGCCAATGGCCGCGCGCCCGAGCTGATCGCGATATAATCGAGCGGGGAGAGGCGGTCGAAGGTGCGCAGATAGTCGAAATGGGTCTCATATTTGTTGCGGCGCCGCGCCTGATAGGTCGCCGGATCGCAATATTTGAACCAGCGCGGGCTGGTCTGAAACAGGTCCGCACGCCGCTGCGGGCCGCCTATACAGGGGTCGATCCCCGCTATGCAGGCGCCGTCGGTGATCGAGTTGATGTCGAGCCAGCGGAAGTCGCCAGCGCCGACCCTGTCGAGCAGCGCGCGGAAACGATGGCTGTCGCGGCGCGCGCCGATCAGCGGGATCGACGAGCCGAGCGTGACGAGGCTGAAGCGGTCGGGCAGGGTGCCGTCGCATCCTTCGATCAGCCGCGCCATGATCGGTACCGCCAGGATCGACCCGTTGCTGTGGGTGACGAACAATATCTCGTCCCAATCCTCGGCGAAGCTGGCGCGGATCGTCTCGGCGAAGGTGGCCATGCGATCGTCGACATCGGCAGGCAGCCGCTCGCTGGCCAAAATATCGTTGAAGATGATGAAGCGAAGCAGCCAGAAGCCCTGGATCCGCTTCACCACCCACAGCGCGATAGCGATACCCGCCACGGCGGCGGCGAGCAGGCCCCAAG
>SCUQ01000553.1 GCA_004297635.1 Rhizorhabdus sp.
CCCCGCCGCACCGCCAATCTGGCGGTGGGCCTGAGTATCGCCATACTGCTTCTCGTCTTGGGGCTGTTTCGGTTCGGTGATATCTGGCTGCCACCATCGGCAGCGCTGATCGGGCTGCTGTTCGTCTATCCGCTATGGGGATGGCGCCGGCTCCAGGCGATCAGCACCTATATGACAGACGAGCTGCGCGACCTGCAGGCGGAGACGGATATCTTCCCCCGCAACGCGCGCTACCCCGGCAGCCGGGAAGTCACCCAGCAAGCCAGCCTGCTCCGTCAAGCGATCGATCGGCTGCGCGACCTTCGCCGCTTCCTGTCCGACGCGATCGGGCGCCTGCCGGACGCTTTGTTCGTGACCGGACTCGATGGCCGCCTGGCCCTTACCAATGCCGAGGGACGGCGCCTCGCGCGCAGGCTCGGCACCCCGGTCGAAACCGGTACGGACCTGCGCGCGCTGCTCGAGCTGTTTCGCCCAGCCGGAACAGGCCATTTGTCCCCCTTCGCATCCGACGCCCCCGCACAAGGCGCCGGCGAAGCCGTGACCGAAGGCGGCGGTTGCTACGAAATCCGATACGTGGCGCAGCGCGATGCCGCCAATACCCATGACGGCTGGATCATCCGTATCGTGGACATCAGCCCGCTCAAGCAGGCGGAGCGCCACCGCGAAGAAGCGCTGCAGCTGCTGAGCCACGACATGCGCGCGCCGCAATCCGCGATCATCTCACTGCTTCACGGCCCTGAGACGGGCATTCCCAAGGCGATCGCGAATCGCATCGAAAATCTGGCCAATCGCACGCTCGATCTCGCCGAGGATTTCGTCCAGCTCGCGCGCGCGGAGGCCAAGCCTCTTGCGATCGAACCGGTCGATCTGAACGATGTCGTGATCGACGCCGCGGACACGCTCTGGCCCACCGCGCGGGCGCGGAACATCCGGGTCGAGATCGAGGGTGCCTATGACGCACCGCATCTCGTCGACGGCGACCGTCAGCTGCTCACCCGCGCGGTGATCAATCTGATCGGCAATGCCATCAAATACAGCGAAGAGGGCATGATCGTTCACTGCAGCCTCTCCGAGGCCGACGATCATGTGCGCATCACGATCGCCGACCGGGGCGCCGGCATGACCGAACAGCAGCTTGCCGGACTGTTCGCCCGCTTCCAACAGGGGCCGCGTGAGGGGGTGGGCCTGGGCCTTGCCTTCGTCCGCACCGTCGTCGCCCGCCACCATGGCACGATCAGCTGCACGAGCGCCCCCGGCGAGGGCAGCAGTTTCATCATCGGCCTGCACAAGAGCGATGCCGATCCCTTTGCCGAAGCGGGCGAGTAGGCAGCTTCGGCCAGCCCTGCCGCCATGCCGAAACAAGTTCAGCATGGCGAAACTCTTATATAGTCTGCCCCAAAGGCCAAGGGGAGACAGGCATGGCGACGACCGGCGAAGCCGCGAAACACCACAGGGCGAGCCGCAACGAGAAGCTGGTCATTGGCGCATCGTCGCTAGGCACCGTTTTCGAATGGTATGATTTCTATCTCTACGGCCTGCTCGCCAGCTTCATCTCGGCACAATTCTTCTCGGGCGTGAACGAGGCCACCGGGTTCATCCTGGCCCTTGCCGCCTTTGCGGCGGGCTTCGCGGTTCGGCCGTTCGGAGCGCTCGTCTTCGGTCGGATCGGCGATCTCGTCGGGCGCAAATATACCTTCCTCGTCACCATGGGGATCATGGGCGCATCGACCTTCGCGGTCGGGCTGCTGCCGTCCTATGCGAGCATCGGCGTCGCGGCGCCGGTAATGCTGGTCGGCCTGCGCCTGCTGCAGGGGCTGGCGCTGGGCGGCGAATATGGTGGAGCCGCCACCTACATCGCCGAGCATGCGCCCAATGAGAAGCGCGGGCTCTATACCAGCTGGATCCAGACGACCGCGACGCTGGGCCTGTTCGCGGCGCTGATCGTGGTGATCGGCATCCGTTTCGCGATCGGCGAGCAGGCTTTCGCCGCCTGGGGCTGGCGGCTGCCCTTCCTCGTTTCGGCGATCCTGCTGGCCGTGTCGCTGTGGATTCGGCTCCAGCTGTCCGAAAGCCCGGTGTTCCAGAAGATGAAGGCGGAGGGCAAGACCTCCAAGGCACCGCTGACCGAGGCCTTCGGTCGATGGGACAACCTGAAATGGGTACTGGTAGCGCTGTTCGGCGCGGTCGCCGGCCAGGCGGTGGTCTGGTATGCGGGACAGTTCTACGCGCTCTTCTTCCTCGAAAAGACGCTAAAGATCGATGGCGGCACCGCCAATATCCTGATGGTCATCGCGCTCGGCATCGCGACGCCGGGTTTCGTTCTGTTCGGATGGCTGTCGGACCGGATCGGACGCAAGCCCATCATACTGACCGGCTGCGCCATTGCCGCCCTCACCTATTTCCCCCTGTTCCAGGCGCTCACCGTGGCCGGCAACCCGGCATTGGCCCGGGCGCAGGCGACGTCGCCGGTCATCGTCATCGCCGACCAGGCCGGCTGCTCGGTCCAGTTCGATCCGATCGGGAAGAACGGCTTCGATCGCCGGAGCTGCGACATCGCCAAAGCCTATCTGGCCAAGGCCGGGGTCAGCTACTCCAATCAGCCCGCGCCGCCGGGCGCCGCGGCACAGGTCAAGGTCGGCAACGAGATCGTCACGGCGCCGCAGCCCGCGAGCATGACGCCCGACCGCCGCAAGGCCGCGATAGCGATCTTCCAGGACGCGTTGGGCGCGGAGCTGGCCGATGCCGGCTATCCGCCCAAGGCCGATCCGGCCGCGATCGACAGGCCGATGGTGATCGCGATCCTGACCGCGCTCGTGCTGCTGGTGACGATGGTCTACGGCCCGATCGCCGCCCTGCTGGTCGAGCTGTTCCCCAGCCGCATCCGCTATACCTCGATGTCGCTGCCCTATCATGTCGGCAATGGCTGGTTCGGCGGCTTCCTGCCGACCACCGCCTTCGCGATCGTCGCCGCGACGGGCAATATCTATGACGGGCTGTGGTATCCGATCATCATCGCCGGGGCGACCGTGGTCTTCGGCTTATTTTTCCTGCCCGAAACGTATCGGCGTAATATTGATCGGTGAAGGCGGGCGACGGAGGCTCCACGGGAGGCGCGACGTCCTCCGGCTTCCGTTCC
>SCUQ01000554.1 GCA_004297635.1 Rhizorhabdus sp.
GGTTGAAGGAGGAAGCGTTCGTCAAGGAGGACGCCGACACGATTGTCGACCGATTCTATGCGCGTGACGCGATTACCTTTGGTCCAGAAGGCAAGCCGACCATAGGCCGGGATGCCTTTCGCAAGGAATATCAGGCGGTCGTCAAGGTCGGCACTGTGAAAGTCGAGCCTGTGACCACCCATGTCGGCACGGATGCGGCGTGGGAATGGGTAAATTTCCGGGTTTTTCCCAAGGATAAGGCTCAGAAGCCGTTTACCTTCATCATGCTGTTCTTGTTTGCGAAACAGGATGGGCAGTGGGTCTCCGGTGGAGACGCTTACACGGTCGGCGAGTTTCCCAAGGGTTCCTGAAATAGCTTGGCCGGGGGGCAGGCAGGTCCTGCAAATATCGGTGACAGCCAATAGCATCGTCTCACAGCCCGCCTCCCAGCTTGCGCTTATTGTTCGCGCCTTCATGTCGCCGGCCCAGCCTTCGGTAGGCACACATGGCTGTAGGTCGGCGATATATGGGCAAAGGCTGATGATCAGTCCGTGCTGAGCGACCTCAACACCCAGGAGTAGCGGGCCGATCGAGGCGTGAAGGATGTGGACTTCGGCCGATGTTCGGGCTTAAGCGGTCGAGGTGAAGATGGAACCCACGACGGTGGCGGTCGGGCGCCGATACACGCAGGCGAGAGGACGGGCACGACGGGAAGCTTTGCTCCGCACCGCTCGCGATCTGCTGCAGGAGCGCGACATTGAAGACATAACGCTGCCGATGGTGTCCGAGGCAGCGGATATCCCGTCCAGCTCGACCTATCATTTCTTTCCGGATATGCGCGAGCTATACAAAGAACTCGCCAGGGCAACCGCCGACGAGATGCTGGCGAACGAAATCACGATCGACGCGAATGCATCCTGGCAGTCGATCATAAGCGCCTTCTTGCTGAGCTCGGCTTCTTTCTTCAACGCGCATCGCGCAGCACGACAGCTGATGCTGGGGCCGCGCACGACTCCCGACATCAGACAGGCCGGCTGTCATGACGATTATCGTTTCGGCGCCCAGCTCCACGCCGTCATTGTCGAACGCTTTCACCTTCCCGAACTGGAAGAGCCGGTGGCCCTCTTCTTCAGGGCTATCGTCATCGCCGATGCGTTCTTCGCATTGTCTGTCTTGGAACATGATATCGTGACGGCGCATATGATCCTGGAAGCCGAACGCGCGACGGTCGCCTATCTTTGCAATTACCTTCCTCCGGTTTTGCAGCGGCGCAAGAGCGGTGACTTCGAAGCTGCTTCAATAGCCTAATCTTGGCCTATTTCGGCGGCAATCCTGAGCGGTTCACGATCCGATTGTATCGGATCGGCCGCTCTAGGTCTTTGTTTTACCGCGATTTCCGAGCCGGCAGATATTTCCATCTGCCTAGAAATCGCTCTAGCCGACCACAGACAACTGCGGCCGCCCCACCGTGCCGATCCGTGCCGTCAGGCCAGGCAGGCGCTCGATCCGCGCGACCAGTTCCGCATCGAGGCGGAAGTCTCGGCCCAGCAGTATCTCGGCCCGCGATCCGTCGGGCAGCATCGCGCGCAGATACATCTCGCCGCGCCCGTCACGCTCGCCCGCAACCAGCGCGGCCAGCGCCGGGATCGCCGTGGCATCGGCGGTCTCCACATCGACCCTGAGGCGGATCTGCTGCATCGATTCATAGCTTTGCAGGCCGCGCACCGTGACCCGCGGCGTCTCCTCGCCCGCACGCCAGTCCAGCTCCACCCTGAGCAGCGCACAGGCGCCGGCCTTGGCGGCGGTCTCCAGTTCGGCGGCAGCCAGATCGTCGAAACAGGTCGCGATGAACTGGCCCGAACTGTCCGAGCAGGTCGCCATCATGTAGCGCTTGCCCTTGGCCGAGGTGCGGTAGCGCGCCTCCTCGACCAGCGCCGACATCACCGAATTGACCCGCCCGCCGTCGACCGGAGCCGGCAGCGCGCACAATGCGGCAAAGCTACGCGCGCCATTGGCCTCGGCGAGGTGGCGAACCTGATCGGTCGGGTGCGACGAGAAGTAGAAGCCGAAGCTCTCCTTCTCCGCCGCCATCCGATCGACCAGGGTCCAGTGTACGCCCCGATCGATTCGGATCGGCGCGACATCGCCGGGGCTGTCGCCGAACAAGCCGCCCTGGCCGCTTTCGCGCTGGTCGGCGGCGCTCGACGCATGGGCGAGGATCGTCTCCGCCGAAGCGAAGACGCCAGCGCGCTCGGTCTCGATCATGTCGAAGGCGCCGCCGCCCGCAAGGCTTTCGAGCTGGCGCCGGTTGATCAGCCGCGGATCGATACGGTCGGCGAAGTCCTCCAGGCTCCTGAACGGCCCCGCCTTCTTGCGCTCCTCGACCAGCTGCTCCATCGCCTTTTCACCGACGCCCTTGAGCGCGCCCAGCGCATAGCGGACGACCAGCTCCTCACCCTGCTGCTCGACCGAATATTCTGCCTCGCTATGATTGACGCAGGGGCCGAGACAGCGGACGCCCATGCGCCGCATATCGTCGATGAAGATCGCCAGCTTGTCGGTCTGGTGCATGTCGTAGCACATCGAGGCGGCATAGAATTCCGCCTTGTGATGCGCCTTGAGCCAGGCGGTATGATAGGCGACGAGCGCATAGGCGGCCGCGTGGCTCTTGTTGAAACCATAGCCGGCGAATTTGTCGATCAAGTCGAACAGCTCGTTCGCCTTGGCTTCGGGAATGTCGTTGCGGGCGCAGCCTTCGACGAAGCGGCTGCGCTGCGCGTCCATCTCGGCCTTGATCTTCTTGCCCATCGCGCGGCGCAGCAGATCGGCGTCGCCCAGCGAATAGCCGGCGAGGATCTGCGCGGCCTGCATCACCTGTTCCTGATAGACGAAGATGCCGTAGGTTTCGGCGAGGATGCCTTCCAGCAGCGGATGCGGATATTCGATCGGTTCGCGGCCGTTCTTGCGGGCGCCGAACATCGGGATATTGTCCATAGGGCCCGGCCGGTAGAGCGAAACCAGCGCGATGATGTCCTCGAAGCAGGTCGGGCGAACCGCCGCCAGGGTGCGGCGCATGCCTTCCGATTCCAGCTGGAACACGCCGACCGTGTCGCCGCGCTGGAGCAGGGCATAGACCTCGGGATCGTCCCAGGCGAGCGTTTCGAGATCGACGCTGATGCCCCGCGCGCTCAGGAACTGCACCGCCTTCTGGAGCACCGACAGGGTCTTGAGGCCAAGGAAGTCGAACTTCACCAGCCCCGCGCCCTCGACATATTTCATGTCGAACTGCGTGACCGGCATGTCCGACCGGGGATCGCGGTAGAGCGGCACCAGCGCGTCCAGCCGCCGGTCGCCGATCACCACGCCCGCGGCATGGGTGGAGCTGTGGCGCGGCAGACCCTCCAGCTTCATCGCAAGGTCGAGCAGCCGGCGAACCTCCTTGTCGCCCTTATATTCGGCGGCAAGTTCGGCGACGCCGTTGATCGCGCGATCGAGCGTCCACGGATCGGTCGGATGGTTGGGGACGAGCTTGGCAAGGCGATCGACCTGGCCATAGCTCATCTGCAGCACGCGGCCGGTATCCTTGAGCACCGCGCGCGCCTTCAGCTTTCCGAAGGTGATGATCTGCGCGACCTGATCACGGCCATATTTCTGCTGGACGTAGCGGATCACCTCGCCGCGCCGCGTTTCGCAGAAATCGATGTCGAAGTCCGGCATCGACACGCGCTCGGGATTGAGGAAGCGCTCGAACAGCAGGCCGAGCCGCAGCGGATCGAGATCGGTGATGGTGAGCGACCAGGCGACAACCGAGCCCGCGCCCGAGCCGCGCCCCGGCCCCACCGGAATACCCTGCTCCTTCGCCCATTTGATGAAATCGGCGACGATCAGGAAGTAGCCGGGGAACCCCATCTTGATGATGATGTCGGTCTCGAAATCGAGCCGGTCGAAATAGGATTTTCGCGCCTCCGCATCGGTAATGCCGAGCTTCTCCAGCCGTCGTTCCAGCCCATCGCGGGCATCGTTGCGCAGCGCCTCCGCCTCGGCTTCGCGATCGCCGGCAAGGCTGGGCAGGATCGGCTTGCGATAGGGCGCGGAAAAGGCGCAGCGCTGCGCCACGACGAGGGTATTGGCGAGCGCCTCGGGCACATCCTCGAACAGGCGCGCCATTTCCTCCGCGGGCTTGATCCACAGGTCCGGCGACGACCGGGGCCGCTCGACGGTGTCGATATAGGAGGAGCTGGCGATGCACAGCATGGCGTCGTGCGCGGCGTGGAAATCCGGCTCGGCGAAACAGGCCGGGTTGGTCGCGACCAGCGGCAGGTCACGCGCATAGGCCAGTTCGATCAGTTTCTCTTCCGCCGCGTCTTCGATCGCGTCGCCCCGGCGGGCGAGCTCGACATAGAGCCGGCCGGGAAACAATGCCTCGAGGGCATCGGCATAGCCGTCGGCAGCCGTCGCCTGCTCCCCCGCGAGCAGCCGCGCGAGCGCGCCTTCCCGGCCCGCGGTCAGGGCGATCAGCCCGTCGGTGCGGCCTTCGAGCGTCGACAGCGGGACATGCGCCTCCTCATGCACCGGTCGTTCGAGATGCGCGGCGGAGACCAGCGCGCAGAGATTGTCATAGCCGGTCGCGTCCTGCGCATAGAGCGCCAGCCAGTCGACGATGAACTGGTCGACGCCCGGCCGGCGGATCGCGAGCATCGTGCCGATGATCGGCTGGACGCCTTCCTTCTTGGCGCCGTCCGAAAAGGCCATCGCGGCATAGAGCCCGTTGCGGTCGGTCAGCGCCGCCGCCGGAAAGCCCAGCTTCCTGGCCTGCTTCGCGATCGCCTTGGGATCGATCGCACCTTCGAGCATCGTATAGGCGGAGAAGATTCGCAGCGGGACGAAGGATTGATAGGCCATCCCCGCAATGTATGCGCGATGGGGCGAATCGCCAGCCGAACTTGCGGATTATCCACAATGTTTGTTGGCTAGGACGCCGTGGGGAAGCAGCTCTCGGTATTCAGAGTCGTCACGCTGCTGGGCAGCAGCTTCGTGCTGGCCCCCTGATAGGCGCTGGAAATCGCGACCTTGGTCATCCCCGCGACCGATGAGCAGGTGGCCGCATTGGTCAGCGTCACCGCGGCAGCCGTCAACTTGACGCCGCTTGCGGCGGCCCGGGCCACGGCATAGCTCTGGACGTCCGCCGATGTCTTGCAACCGGTGACGCCCAGCGCGGCACAGCGGGCGCTGTTGGTCGCGACCTCCTGGAGCGCCTGATAGGTCCAGACCGCCCGTGCGCCATCGATGATCAGGAACATGAACATCATGAAGACCGGGGCGACGAGCGCGAACTCCACGGCCGTCACGCCCCGCCGGTCGGATAGCAGCCGCCTCATTCGAGCCTCACTACCGCACTCCGCGTCTGGACCATATTACCGCCCAGCATGGCCGACGGCACCAGCATCGGACTGGATGTCGCGACCGCCCTGATCGTCATATAATATCCGGCGAGACTGCCGTCCGCGCAGGCGGCGTTGAGCGCCGCCGTCGTATAGGTCGGCGTCGGCGTCGTGCCGCTGATACAGGCATAGGTCCGGCCGGTGTTCACGCAGTTGTTGGTGCCGCCATTGCACCCTACCGTCACCACCGGCGCGGTCGACAGTTTGGCGGCGGCGGCGACATAGGTGGCGATCGCCGACTGGTCGACGGCCGTGCGCGAATTGAACGCGATCATCGAGCCCTGCTCGACCGCGCTCTCGACCCGCAGCCGCTGCTGGTACCACATGCCGATGTCCAGTCCCGCCATCATGACGAAGAAGAACAGCACCGACAGCAGCGCGAACTCGATGGTCGCCATGCCCTGCTGATCGTCGCGCAAATGGCGGAGGAGCCCGTCCATCACCGGAACAGTGCCACGTTGGGTGTCGTGCCCGACACGCCGGACAGACCCGAACAGGCGCTGGCGACATTGGTGCCGCCCGCGAGGGTCAGCGTGTTGAGGATCATCATCAGACAGTTCGACCCACTGGCCGACAGCGACGCGCCGCCCGACACCGTAAAGTCCGATTTCGGCGCATAGATCAGGCCGGCATATTTGCCGGTCGCCCCGCCGCCGATCGATGTGGCCGCCGTCGTCTTGGTCGCGAACAGCAGACCGGGGACACCATAGCTCGACAGTGCGCCAGGTGCCGAGAGGTCAATCGACGTGCCGCCAGACAGATTCAAAGTACCGGCAAGACCAAAAGTCACGTCGGTGCCGATCATGGGATCGCCGGTGTTATTGACGAAATTCCCGTTGACGTAATAGGTCCCCGCCCCGAACGTCATGGCGCCACTGCTGTTGATGTTCCCGTTGATGACATGGGTGGCGGCAGCAAGATG
>SCUQ01000555.1 GCA_004297635.1 Rhizorhabdus sp.
CTTCGTCACCGCCTGTCCCGCCATCATGCACTGTTTCGCGGCGTCGAAGGCATAGCTGGGCGATCCATGGAGCTGCCAGCCTTCGGACAGCGCCTTCGTCACCTTGTGGCAGAAGGCCGAGTCATCGACGCCGGTAAGGAAGCGGTAGATCAGCATGGAAAGCCCTGCGGAGAGGCTGGAGCGGGTGAAGGGAATCGAACCCTCGTCGTAAGCTTGGGAAGCTTCTGCTCTACCATTGAGCTACACCCGCGGCGCGATGCCGATTGCCACAGCCTTGGCCGCGGGGTCAACGTCCTATCTGCGGAGGGCGGCGCCCATATCGGCGGCCCATCGGCGGACAGGCAGCGGAGAAGCGGGCTTCGCCTTCGTCGCCGATCTGCTATGGGAGCGGCATGACGCACCCCATTTCGAACGGTGAACGCGATCTTCGGTCGGCGGTGCTGCGCGGGCTCAGGGTGCGTTGCCCGTCCTGCGGACAGGCCGCGCTGTTCGGGCGGTTCCTCAAGCCGGTCGACCATTGCCCGGCTTGCGGCCAGCGCTGGAGCGGGCATCAGGCCGACGATATGCCCGCCTATCTTGTCGTGCTGGCGCTGGGTCATATCCTGGTGCCGCTGCTGGTGGCGACCAATATGCGATTCGATCCGCCGATGTGGCTGGAAATGCTGATGTGGCCGGGCCTGGCGCTGATACTCGCGCTGCTGCTGATCCAACCGGCCAAGGGCGCGGTGATCGGCTTCCAGTGGGCGCGGCGCATGCACGGGTTCGCCGGGGGCCGCTGAGCGCGGCCAGGGAGCATTTTCTGGGGGAGTGGAATGAAGACGATTTTGCTGTTTCTGATCGGCGTTGCGATGGTGATTTGCGCAATTCCGCTGATCCCGCTGGAAACGGCGGTGAACCTGCTCCAGCTTCGCCGGGTCGGCTTCGAGGCATCGCAGATCCAGGGCAATATCTGGGAAGGCCAGATGTATGACGCGAGACTGGCCAAGATCGAACTGGGCGACGTGATGAGCAAGATGTCGCTCGACGATATCAGCAAGGGCCGCGTCCGCCTGAACATCGAGGGCACCAACGAAGTGTCGCGGCTGCAGGGCGGATTCAGCTTCGGGCTGGGCGGTCCGGGTGTCGAGCAGTTCACGGTCGGCATGCCCGTGGTGGCCGGCCCGCCGCCGATCGGCGGGGTCACGCTGATCCTCGACGGCCTGACGGCCCGCTTCCCAGGTGGCGAGTGCACCGATGGCCGTGGCGAGGTCCGTGCCTATCTTTCCGGTGCTTTGCCCGCAGTGGGGCTGCCCAGCGAAATGAGCGGTCCCGCGCTGTGCCGCGACGGCAAGCTGACATTCGATCTCGCCAGCCCAAGCGGGCGCGAACAGGAGACCGTCACGATCCTCGCGCCGAACAAGTTCAAGGTGCGCATGTTCATCAAGCCGTCGATGGAGCGGGTCGAGCAAATCCTGCAGTCGAAGGGCTTCCAGCGCCTTGATGACGGCTATGTGTTCGAGGAAGAGCGGACGATTTGAGCATGATCCCGCGCCTCGTCCTCGCTTTTCTGGCTGTGCTGTCGGCATCGATCGTCAGCATGCCGGCCGGCGCCGCGCATATTGCCGCCCGGCTCGAAGCGGAAAGCATGCGCCCGGCACCCGGCAGCCGCGTCACCCTGGCGTTGAGCATGGTGCCCGAGCGCGACTGGCACGGCTATTGGCTCAATCCCGGCGATGCCGGCGCGCCGGCCGATATCGCCTGGACGCTGCCGGCCGGCGTGCGCGTCGGCCCGCTTCGGTACCCGGTGCCCCAGCGGCTGATCGTCCAGGGGCTGATGAACTATGTCTATGAGCGGCCCTATGCGCTGCTCATGACCCTGGAGGTCCCCCGGGGGGTGAAGCCGGGCACCGCGTTGCGGCTGTCCGGCAAGGCGCGCTGGCTCGCCTGCTCGCCCACGATCTGCGTGCCGGAACAGGGGCCGGTCTCGGTCGATCTCGTCGTCGGTGACGGCGCGGTGGCACCTGCTACCCGCGGCCGTTTCGATGCATGGCGCGCCAAACTGCCGCTGCCGCTCGGACAAGCCGCCAGTTTCGAGACCGGGGGCGGCAAGGTCCGGCTCGCCATTCCGTTTCCCCGAGGGCGGCCCGTTACCGCCCCCTATTTCTACCCGGCGACCGACGGCGTTGTCGATTATGCCGCGCCGCAGGCGATCAGCCGTCGTGGCGATCGCCTGATCGTCGACATGAAGGCCGCCTCCAACGGCAGCGGCCCCGGCTCCGTGATCGACGGCGTGATTGCGATCGGCCCGGATCGCGGTCTCGCGATCAGCGCGCGGCCGGGCAGGGTCCCGGCGGGGGGCATCCCCATTGCCGCGGCCGGCGATACGGCGCCCGATGGCAGGTGGCGGATTTTCCTCGTCGCGCTGGGCGGTGCGCTGCTGGGCGGCTTGTTGCTGAACCTGATGCCCTGCGTCTTTCCGATCCTCAGCCTGAAGGCGCTCAGCCTCGCGCGCAGCGGCGAGACGGATAGC
>SCUQ01000556.1 GCA_004297635.1 Rhizorhabdus sp.
TAGGGCGAATAGCTCCGCAATATGCGGAAGTCGGCCTCTTTCGCCGGATCGCCATAATCGTCGACCCAGTAGCGGCCGGCGGTGAAGCGCGTGAAGCGCAGCATGTCCATGACGCCGACCGCGGGATTGGCCGCCGCGAACAGATCCGGCCGCTGGTTGACCACCGCGCCGACGAGCAGCCCTCCATTGGAGCGTCCCATCGCCGCGAGCCGGCCCTTCGCGCTGATACCGCTCGAGATGAGATAGTCGCCCGCCGCGATGAAATCGTCGAACACATTCTGCTTGCGTTCAAGGCGGCCGGCCTCGTGCCACAGCTTGCCATATTCACCGCCGCCGCGCAGATTGGCGACGGCATAGACCCCGCCCATCTCCATCCAGTTGAGGATGGCCGGCGAGAAGCCCGGCGTCATCGAGATGTTGAAGCCGCCATAGCCGTAGAGCAGCGCCGGCGCCCCCGCCTGCGTCGTCTTCCGACGCACGACGAACATCGGCACTTCCGTACCGTCCTTCGAGCGGTAGAATTTCTGGTCGATCAGATAATCATCCGGGTCGAAGGCGAGCTTGGGCTTTATGAACGCCTCCATCGTCCGCGTCGCCGTGTTGAAACGGTAGATCGTCGACGGGATGGCGAAGCTGGAGAAACTGAAGAAGGTCTCGGGATCGCCGACGCGGCCGCCGAAACCGGCACCGGTGCCGATGTCGGGCAGGTTGATCGGTCCGACCAGCTGTCCGCTCAGTTCATAGAGCAGCGCTTCGGTCTTCGCATCGCCGAGATAGGCGAGGATCAGACGGTCGCCGACCAGCGACGCACCGACCAGCGTGTCGCTGCTCTGGGGCACGATCTCGACCGGCTTCGCCTTCCGCTCCGCCACGTCGATCATCACCACCCTCTGGCGAGGCGATCCGAGATTGGTGCGGAAATAGAAGCGGCTGCCGACGCTGCCGGCCAGCGCCCATTCATTGGTCAATCCACGGATCAGCTTGCGCGGCTGCGGATTGGCGTCGGCCAGGTCGAACAGGGTCAGCTCATAGCGCTCATCGGTGCCCTCGCTGGAGGTGACGAGCGCATAGCGGCCATCCTGGGTGGTTTCGATGCGATGGTTGAGCTTCGGGCGCGCCGGCGTCGCGTAGAGCAGGCGATCCTGGGACTGGGGCGTGCCGATACGATGATAATAAACCTGCTGGTTCAGGTTGAGCGCCTGGAAGTCGGCGCCTTCGCGTGGCTCGGGAAAGCGCGAATAATAGAAGCCCTTGCCATCCCCGTCCCAGGCGAGGGCCGAGAATTTGACCCACTTTATCTCATCGTCGAGCGGTCTGCCGGTCGCCACATCTATCAGGCGCAGCGTGCGCCAGTCGCTGCCGCCATCCTGGACGGCATAGAGCAGCAGATCGCCATTGTTCGATGGCCGCCACTCGTCCAGCGCGGTCGCACCGTCACGCGCCCAGCCATTGGGATCGAGCAGTTCACGCGCCTTGCCTTCCAGCCCGTCGCGCACCAGCAGCACCGACTGGTTCTGAAGACCGCTGTTATAGGTATAGAAATAGCGGCCACCACGCTTGCGGGGCACACCGTACCGCTCGTAGTTCCATAAGGTCTTGAGACGCTTGCGGATCGCGGCGCGGCTGCCGAGCGTGTCGAGATAGGCATCGGTGGCCTTGTTCTCGTCCCGCACCCATTGGGCGACCTCGGGATCGCCGCGCACGTCATTTTCGAGCCAGCGATAGGGATCGGCGATGACCTCGCCGAACTGCGTCTCGACGACGGTCCCGCGGCGGGTCTCCGGGTAGGCCATGATATCGGACGCGGTGGCGGGCACGGCAACGCTCAACGACAGGAGGGACAGCAGAGCGGCCCGCAGGCCCGGCGGCGACATCGGCATCCCCTCCACGCAACGAAAAAGAGCCGCAAGCGTAACGCTCGCGGCTCTCTTTGCAATGCTTTAGCGCGCGGCTCCCTTACGGAA
>SCUQ01000557.1 GCA_004297635.1 Rhizorhabdus sp.
GTCAATCCCGAGAACAGCCACGACTTCAACGATGCGATGGATATCGAGCTGGCCGACGTGATGATCGGCGGCAGGATGCGTTCGGTATTGCTGCACGCGCCCAAGAACGGTTTCTTCTACGCGCTGGATCGCGAGACGGGCAAGTTCATCTCGGCCGGCGAATTCGCGAAGCAGAACTGGGCGAAGCGGATCGATCCGGAAACCGGGCGGCCCGAGATCAACCCCGAAGCGCAATATCCCGACGGCAAGCCCTTCCTGATGTACCCCTTCCCGAACGGGGCGCATGGCATTCAGGCGATGTCCTACAGCCCGAAGACCGGGCTGAGCTATATCCCGGTCATGGAAGGAGCGCGGGTCTTCACCGATCCCGCCAACCTGAAGGACTGGACGTACAAGCCCGGCATGTTCGTCAACACCGGGCTCGGCGCGCCGCCGCCCTCGATCAAGATCCCGCCCTCGACGAGCAAGCTGGTCGCCTGGGACGTCGCGAACAACCGGATCGCCTGGTCGATCCCGCAGGTCGGCGTGTTCAACGGCGGCACGATGGCGACCGGCGGCAATCTGGTGTTCCAGGGGCAGAATGACGGTTCGTTCAATGCCTATGCGGCGGACACGGGCCGCAAGCTGTGGGCCTATCCGGTCCAGAACGGCGTGCTCGCCGCGCCGATCAGCTATGCGGTCGGCGGTCGGCAATATGTCACCATCATCACCGGTTTCCGGTCGAGCTTCGCCAACACGCCGAACTGGGATTATACCCAGCAGCGCCGCCGGGTGCTGACCTTCGCGGTCGGCGCGAACAAGCGCCTGCCCAAGGCCGATTTCGTCGACCTGCCGATCCAGGACGATCCCGCCTTCACCGTCGATCCCGACAAGGCCAGGATCGGCGCCGGCGTCTACAACACCTCCTGCGTGATCTGCCACGGTGTCGGCATGGCCGCAGGCGGCGCGGCCCCCGATCTGCGCAAGTCGGCGGTGCCGCTGGACGGTGAAAGCTTCGCGTCGGTGGTGCATGGCGGCGCGCTGATGGCGCGCGGCATGCCGTCCTTCGCGATCCTCAAGCCCGAGGAACTGGAAGGCCTGCGTCATTATATCCGGCAGCGCGCACGGGAGACCCGGCCGAAGCCGCGCTAGGCGGTGAAAATTGAAAAGGTATGCAACATTGACCCTTTTGGTCGACTTGTGCTTCTAGGGTGAATCAACTGGATGAAGTGCATGGCAACGATGAGAACGGCTGACGAGCGCCCGCAGACCTATTCGAGCCCCGCCATTCTCGATCGGCGGCGCCGGATATTGGAGGAAACCCGGCAGGTTATCGCCGAAAAGGGTGTCAGCGCGCTCAGCATGAACGATATCGGCCAGCGTGCCGGGGTTGCCAAGCGGACGCTGTACAATGCCTTCCAGACACGCGAGCGGATGATCGCCGCCGCCATCCAGGAATATTTCGACGAATATGTCGGGCGGATCAGCTTCGCCAGCGAGCCCGGGACGTTGAGCCACAATCTCGAGCGCATCATCTCCGTCATCCAGCGCAACCGGAAGATCCCCAATTATATCCGGGCGATCATGGCGCTGTATTTCAGCCCCGAAGCGGATGACGACATCTGGGAGGCGATGCATTCGCTGGGCATGCGGCACAACCGCGAATGGATTCAGAATCTCGCCGAAAAAAAGCAGCTGCAGCCGTGGATCAATGTCGAGACCTTCGTCGACGATCTGGTCCGCTTCGAATATGCGACGATCAACGAATGGGCACGGCAGCGGATCGCCGACGATGCGATCATCCTGCGCCTGATCATCACCTATCTGACGCTGGTGCTCGGCGCGGTGAAGGGCGCGGCGCGCAAGGAAGTCGAAAGCCTGCTCAAGGATCTGTCGGAGCGCGGTACCGAAGCTTTGCCGATGAAGAAGCGCTAAAGCGGGGCATTCCTTCTAAAAATATACCGTAATGCAATTTTACTTGCGTATCTCACCGCCTTTCGCCTAATTTCCGCCGCAGCGGCGACACGCGGCCGCACCCGTGGTTCGTCCGGAGGAGCGGTTCTTCGACAGGGACCGCGCGCCGCACATTCGGTATATTGGATGGCCAGTAAGGGAGAGGCCGGCATGACGGAAACGAGGCAGGCCCCCGAGTTGTTGGTCGAGGACCGCGACGACGGGGTGGTGTTGATCACGCTCAACCGCCCGCGCGCGCGCAACACGGTGTCCTTCGCCATGTGGGAGCAGTTCGCGGCGGCGCTCGACCGCCTGGAACATGCGACGCCGCCACGCGCGATCGTGCTGTGCGGCGCCGAAAATCATTTCAGCAATGGCGGCGACGTGAAGGTGGGGCCATCGCGCGGCGACGGCGCTCTGGCGCTCGCGGCGCGCCTGGAAATGGGCCAGCGGATGGTCAACCGGTTGCGCGCTTTCCCGGCGCCGGTGATCGCCGCCATCGAAGGCGGCGCATATGGCGTCGGCTGGAGCCTGGCGATAGATCGGAAGAGCA